>NZ_RZSG01000005.1:0-39049 GCF_003997725.1 Mesorhizobium sp. M4A.F.Ca.ET.050.02.1.1 | reverse complement strand
CGTCAGCCGTTCCTTGCCGCCGGCTTTGATATCGAGGACGGCGGCGCTCGACAGGTCGCCGGTCGAAGGCGGCGCCTCGTCATCAGCGTCACCGCTGATGGGGCGGATCTTGATCGGCGAAGTGCCGGCGAGAACGGGGACAACCAAGTTGGCAAGGTCGAGATAGGTGACGTCCGGATGGCTAGGGACGGCGCTGCTCAGTTCCGGGAAGCTTGCGGTCTGCGCGTCTGCCGTCGCCCAAATCCAGGGCAAGAGCAGGCAAGCGAGAATGAAGCGAAACAAAATGGAGATCATATGTGCGGGCGCCCCTCGAGAGAGCCTACGCTAGAGCAATTCGAGGAAAAGGGTGAAGCGGTTTTCCGTCCGGATTGCGTCGAAACAAAAGAGGGAGTGGTTCTGCGTTTCCATCACCGATCAACCACTCCAGCGCGGAGTCTTGAAACGCAAAGCCAGGCCCCAAGGCTGAAAACCGGCTCAGCCGATCGGCACCAGCCCGGCCAGCGCGCGCATGTCGTCGAACAGGATGCCGCCGGCCTCTTCCAGACCATGCGGGTCGGAATAGGGATCGGCGTGGTAGGAGAAGACGCGCATTCCGGCGGCGATGCCGGCCTCAGTGCCGGCGACGCTGTCCTCGATGACGATGCAGTCGGCCGGCGCGAAGCCCATCGTCTTTGCCGCGTGGAGGAACAGGTCCGGAAACGGCTTGCCGCGCCCGACCATGGTCGACGAAAACATGGCTTGCTCGAACAACGGCAGCAGCCCGGTCTGGCCGAGCGTGATGTGCATCTTCGACACCCGCGCCGATGAGGCGACGCAGTAGGCGATGCCGGCGTCGCGGACCTTCTCGATGAAGTCGCGCACATAAGGGATTGCCTCGACGCCATGCGCGAAGAGGTCCGGCAGGCCGGCGTTCCAGCGATCGACGAAGTCGGCGCCGAGCCTGATCTCGGTCGCCGCTTCGATCTCTTTCTGCACCGAGGCCATGCTGCGGCCGGAGAAATGCTTGCGGCAATATTCGAAGGTGGTAGCGAAGCCGGCGCCGCTCAGCCATTCGGCGAGGCGCCGGTTGGCAAGGTTCTCGGTGTCGACCAGGACCCCGTCGCAGTCGAAGATGACCAGCTTTGGTACAGACATCAGGCCGTGCCGGTCGACCCGAAGCCGCCCGCCCCGCGCGCCGTGCCGCCAGCGAGCGAGCGCTCCTCGATCGCCACTTGCGTCACCGCGGCAAAGACGATCTGGGCGATGCGCATGCCGCGCGTCACCGCGAAGTCCTCGTCGCCGAGATTGACCAGCAGCACCTTGACCTCGCCGCGATAATCGCTGTCGATGGTGCCGGGTGAATTGAGAACGGTAAGGCCGTGCTTGAAGGCAAGACCGGAGCGCGGCCGGACCTGGCCTTCCATGCCTTCCGGGATTTCCACGATCAGCCCGGTCGGCACCAGCGCGCGTTTCCCGGGCAGGATGAGCAGCGGCCGGTCATCCGGTACCGCGGCGCGCAAATCCATGCCGGCGGCGCCTGAGCTTTCATAGGCCGGCAGCGGCAGGCCTTCGCCATGCGGAAGCCTGACGAAACCGACGGAGGGGCCGATGACGGGGGAGGGATAGACAGCTGTGCGCATGAGCCCATTCCTATCGGCGCGAGTGCCGGAAAGGTCAACCCGGCCGCAACGCTATCAACGCCTTTCTTTCGAGGCGGTTCCTCCTCAGCGCAGTTCCACCGGCACGACCGTCGTTTCCTTGATCTCCTCCATGACGAAGGAGGCCGAGACATCCGACAGCGCCACCTTGGCGATCAGCCGCTGGTAGAGCCGGTCATAGGCCTTCACGTCGGCGACGCGGGCTCTCAGCACATAATCGAGATCGCCCGACATGCGGTAGACCCCGGTGATCTCGGCAAAGCCGGTCACCGCCGCGCGGAATTTCTGCAGCCAGTCCGGATCGTGGTTGGAGGTGCGGACCAGGATGAACACGGAGAGGCCGAGCCCGAGCTTGTCGGCATCGACCAGCGCCACCCGCCCGGTGATGACGCCGTCCTCCTCCAGCCGCTTGACCCGCCGCCAGCAGGCATTGCGCGACAGCGCCACCCGCTCCGACAGCTGATCGACCGACAACGTGCCGTCGCGCTGCAGCTCCGCCAGCAATCTTCGATCGATTTCATCGATTTCTATGGTCATCATGGGATGAATGTCCCAAATTATTGCTCATCGCAAGGACAATTTGGGATCGATGAACCTTTGACCCGTGGCACGATACCCAGCATCGGGGCTCATCCCGGCAGGAGGGATCACCATGACGACGTTTTCGAAGCTGTTCACCTCTCACCCGGCCAAGGTGGGCGAGACCTATTTCAGCCACATGGCCTTCGCCGCTTGGTTCTGCTCGCGCCTGTCGATGGCCGCGGCCGCAGCGCTCGTTCACGCTTTCTTGCCATTTCTGTTCGAGACTACCGCCAGCCGAATCGTCCGCGAGCTCTATGAGCGGACACACAACAGAGGCTCGCACGCGGTCAAGGAGCCCAAGGCTCTGATGGACCGCGCCTAGCAACGGTGGAATGCGATGTGCCGGTGGGCGGCCTATTTTGGTGAAGCGGTCTTCCTCGAAGACATCATCACCGCGCCCTGCCATTCGCTGATCGCGCAGAGCCACTGCGCCCAGGAAGCCAAGTCGCCGACCAATGGCGACGGCTTCGGCCTTGCCTGGTATGGCGGCCGGGCCGAGCCGGGCCTCTACCGCGACATCCTGCCGGCCTGGTCGGATCCCAATCTGAAGAGCCTGTGCCGGCAGATCAAATCCGGCCTGTTCCTGGCCCACGTCCGTGCCTCGACCGGCGGCGCCACCAGCCGCATGAACTGCCATCCGTTCATCTCTGGCCGCTGGTCGTTCATGCACAACGGGCAGATCGGCGGCTTCGAGAAGATCCGCCGCGCGCTGGAGAACTCGCTTTCCGATGCGGTCTTCGACCAGCGCGAGGGAACGACGGATTCGGAACTGTTCTTCCTGCTTATGATCGATGAGGGGCTGTCCGACGACCCGCAAGGGGCGGTGTCGCGCGCCACCAGCCGCGTCATCGAGGCTTCGCGCCGCGCCGGTCTCGAGCCTGCCCTGAAGCTCACCGCCGCCTTCTCCGATGGCCAGGCGCTCTATGCAGTGCGCTACGCCACCGATGATCATGCGCCGACGCTCTACACCTCCGCCTTCCGTAACGGGGCGGGTCGCTGCATTGTCTCCGAACCCTTCGACCGCGACGGCGGCGACTGGCAGGCGATCCCGCCGTCGAGCTTCGTCACCATGACCGGAGATGGCGCCGGCATTCGGCCTTTTGCCCCTGCAGCGAACAAGCTGGCGCTGGCCGGCTGAGCACGATCGCAATCCGTCGAGAGCGGTGATCCCAAGGTCCGGGTCAGAGGCGGCCGGCGGATTGCCGGCGTCTTTCCGACGGCTTCGGGCAAAGGATCAGCAAAACATAAGCGCGGCGTAAGGACGCCAAACCGGCCTCCTGTCATCCATGGCGCCTCACCGGCGGCGAATGGCTTTCATTCGCGGCCACGGTTGGATGCGCGAAAGAGGATGGCGCAACAATGTGCAGATGGGCTGCCTATCTCGGCGAAGCGATCTTCCTGGAAGAGATCGTCACCGCACCTTCACACTCGCTGATCGTTCAGAGCCGCGACGCGCGGGAGGCGAAATCGCCGACCAATGCCGACGGCTTCGGTCTGGCCTGGTATGGCGGCCGGCCCGAGCCTGGGCTCTATCGCGATATTCTGCCGGCCTGGTCAGACCCTAATCTGAAAAGCCTGTGCCAGCAGATCAGATCCGGCCTTTTCCTGGCCCATGTCCGCGCCTCGACCGGTGGCGGCACCAGCCGCGTGAACTGCCACCCGTTCATTTCCGGCCGCTGGTCGTTCATGCATAACGGCCAGATCCACGGCTTCGAAAGGATACGCCGCGGACTGGAGAACTCGCTTTCGGACGCCGTCTACGACCGGCGCTCGGGCAGCACCGATTCCGAGCTGTTCTTCCTGCTGATGATCGACGAGGGCCTGTCGCGCGACCCGCATGGCGCGGCAACGCGCGCCGCCAATCGCGTGCTCGACGCCTCGCGCCGCGCCGGTCTGGACCCGGCGCTGAAGCTCACCGCCGCCTTCTCGGACGGCAAGGCGCTCTACGCCGTGCGCTACGCCACCGACGATCATGCGCCGACGCTTTACACCTCGGCCTTTGGCAGGGGCCGCTGCATCGTCTCGGAGCCCTTCGACCGCGAAGGCGGCGAGTGGCAGACGATCCCGCCATCGAGCTTCGTCACCATTGCACGCGATGGCATGGTCGTTCGGCCCTTTACTCCGGCTCTGGCGGAGCTGGCGCTGGCCGGCTGAGCCATCCCGCCGCGAATGCCAGCGCAATCCCGATCAAGCGAGGCCGATCCTCGGATGCTGAACTCGGCTTGAAGCCGCGCCACAGTCCGCCATCTTGATCAGCAGGCGCGGCCAGCAAGTCGGAGCATTCGTCATGGACATCGCCTTCGCCTCGACCATCGAGCTCGCCACCGCGATCTCCGCGCGTAGAATCTCGGCCGCCGAGGCGTTGGATGCGCATCTTGCGCAGATCGACAGGGGCAACGGGGCGGTCAACGCCATCGTCACCCTCGACAGGGAAGGGGCTCGCGAGCGCGCCAGGCAGGCGGACGTTGCGCTGGCGCGCGGCGACGCGCTGGGTCCGCTGCACGGCGTGCCCTTCACGCTGAAGGACACGCACGACACGGCCGGCATGAAGACCACGGTCGGCTTCCCGCCGTTTGCCGACTATGTGGCGAAAAAGGACAGCCCGGTCGTGGCGCGGCTGAAGGCGGCTGGCGCAATACTGATCGGCAAGACCAATGTCGCGACCATGCTCAGCGACTGGCAATCGGACAATCCACTGTTCGGCCGCACAGGCAACCCCTGGAATCTGTCGCGCACCGCCGGCGGCTCCAGCGGCGGCGCGGCGGCGGCGGTTGCAGCGGGCATGACGCCGTTCGAGATCGGCACCGACATGCAGGATTCCATCCGGCTGCCTGCTGCCTTCTGCGGTGTCTACGGCCTGAAGCCGACCGAGCATCGTGTTTCGCTGGCCGGCGCTTTTCCCGATCCGGGCGGGACGGCGCGCAGCGTCCGGCTGATGTCGTGCCTCGGCCCGCTGGCGCGCAGCGCCGAGGACCTGGCACTGATCTACCGGATCATCGCCGGACCGGACGAAGGCGACACCGACCTTGCGCCGGTGCCGGTCGAGGCTACGGAGACGCCGGACGTCAGTTCGCTGCGCATCACCGTCGCCACGTCCTTCCCTGGCTTTCCGGTGGCTGGCGAGATCACCGCCGCCGTCGAAAAGCTTGGCGAGAAGCTCGGATCGGCAGGCGCCATGGTCGAGGAGGCAAAGTTGCCCAGACTCGATCTGCACGACGATCTGGCCGAGGGCGGCGCGCTGATCGGCATGATGCTGGAGGCCGCGCAGCCGGACCCGCCGGACCAACCGACGCCCGTCTCGCGCTGGTTCGCGGCGCTCGCCCGGCGCGACCGCTCGATTCTCGCCTGGGACAGGTTCTTCGAAAGCTGCGATGCGCTGCTCTGCCCGGTCGCCATGACCACTGCCTTCCCGCATTGCGCGCCGGGAACGGCGATCGAGGTCAACGGCAGAGAGGAAAGCTATTGGATGCTGCCGGCCTATGGCGCGGTGTTCAATTATTCCGGCCATCCGGCGCTGACGATACCCGGCGGGTACGGCAGCGAGGGCCTGCCCATCGGCCTGCAGTTGGTCGGCAGGCGCTGGTCCGAGACGCGGCTGCTCGGCCTCGCGTCAGCGATGGCGCCACTCGCTGGGGGCTTTCGCAGGCCGACCGGCTATTAAGAGAAGCGGCCAAGCCTGTAAGACTGAAGCAATGGATCGCGCTCGCCGTCCAGGATTTCGCGCGCGGCAAAGAGACCGACGGCCGGCGCCAGCGTGATGCCGGAATGCATGACGGCGACATAGAGCCCGTCCACCCCCTCGGCGCGGCCGATGATCGGGAAGCCGTCGACCGGGGTCGGCCGGTAGCCGACCGTGTGGAAATCGAGTTCCAGCCCCTCGGCGCCGCGCAGCATCGCCTTCGTCGCCTTGAACAGCTCGCGCGCCGTGTCCTCCGCATTCTCGCCCGGATCGGCGCCGCCGAAATCCGAGCCGGCGATGATCCGGCCCTCGGCCGTCTGGCGCATGTGCAGCCGCTCGGCCAGCACCAGCCCGTTGAGCAGCCTTTTGTAAGGGCGCGAATGGACGATCAGGCCGGGCGGTGTTTCGATCGGCAGCTTGACCCCGACTGTTTCGGCGATCCCCGGAGCTCCAGCGCCGGCCGCGATCACCACCTCGTCGGCGGTAAGCTGCTCGCCGGACATCTCCACGCCCGTGACCTTGCCATTGGATCGCGCCAGGGCGGTGACGGTTCCGGTTGCCAACTTCGCGCCGCGCCGCTCGGCATCGGCCAGCAGCGCCCTGGTGGCGGCAACCGGCTCGGCGACGCCTTCCTCCGCCACATAGAGCGCAAGCTCCGGAAGCTCGGTAAGATTGGGCTCGATGCGGGCCACCCGATCACGGCCGACGCGCTCGATGCCGTAGCCCCAGGAGGAATGCTCGGCCGCATAGGCCTCCAGCTCGTCCGCCGGCATGTCCCAGCACAGGCCGCCGCACCAGGCGAGCGGCAGGCCGGGCAGATCCTTCGCCAGCCTTGTCCATTCGGCCATGGCGCGCCGGCGCAGCCGGAAATAGGTCTCGGGGTTGCCCCAGCTGGCATTGATCCAGGCAAACGAATTGGGTGTCGCGACGCCACCCGCGCCGCTACCCGAAATCACCGTCACCCGCGCCCCGGCTCCCGTCAGATGCCAGGCGATCGAGGCACCGATGATGCCGGCGCCGATGACGATGACTTCTTTCACGCTGCTCATGCCGGGCTCCATTGGAGTTTCCCGTCATGCCATCGCACCGAGCCAACCTCAAGCGAGAGTCTATGCGCTACCCAAGCGCCTCCCTCTTGGCGCCGGCGAGCAGCCCTTTCAACTCGTCGTACCGCCGCATGAGGCGCGGCGAGTCGACTTTCTTCGCGACCGCGAGCACCGTGCCGAGCTCCAGCTCCGCGCCGGTGCGGTCCCCCAGCTGGATAAGCAGCGCCGCGAGCGAAAGCCTGGCGTCCGCGCAGTTGGTCGGCGAGCCGATCTCGGCCCAGCGCGAGCATGCGGTCTGCAGCTCCCACGCCGCTTCCACAAGGCGATCTTCCCGCATGAACAGTTCCGCCTTGGCCTCGGCAGTCAGCGCCCGGATCGAGGCCATCGGCCAACGTTGCGGCTCGCTTTCCAGTTCGGCGATCACCTGCTTCGCGCGCTCCAGCCGATCGGTCCGCGCCGCCACCTTGGCGAGCGTGGCAAGGACCATGCCGCGCCGCTGCAGGGTTGGCCAGCGGTTCCCAACCAGGGACCGCTCGAGCGCGCTGAAAGCGGCCTCCGCCTGTCCCTGCTCGAGCTGCAGCAGCGCAAGGCCGGGCTGCGGGTCCCAGCCCGCGGCGTGGGACGCGCGATAGGCTGTTTCTGCCTCGGCGAAATCGCCGGCGGCAAGATGAATGTCACCCAGGACGCGCAGCGCATCGCCAGTGGCCCAAGGCGCGTCGAGCGCAAGCTGGTCGAGCGCGGCACGCACCAGCGTCTCCGCCTCTTTCAGCGTGCCATGGACGCCGAGCACCTCGGCCCGATGCAGCCGGCACGAGCCTGTGAGTTCCTCCAGCCCGTGTCCTCTGCACCAACCCTCGTAGCTGAGGGTCCATTGGTTGGCTCTCGCCCAGTCGCCGAAATTTCGGCAGGCCCAGAGAATGTTGCAGTAGAGGATACCGCCGACGATTGGGTCGACATCGCTGGAGAGACCAAGCGCTGCGGCAAAATCCTGGTCTTCCTGCCCGGACCTTGTTTCCCCAAGGCAAAGCTTGAAGAAGCCGCGATAGATGAGACCGAGCGACTCGACGACCGGATCCTCGAGCTGCTTGCCGACCTCGAAAGCCTGCTCGGCGAGCGCAAGCGCGTGCTCCGGCTCGGCTTCCGCGCCCTTGATGCGCGCGCCCATCCAGCACCAGAGGCCATGCTCCCTGCTCTCGGTGGCGCCATCGATCAACTGCGCGGCTCGCTTATGCCAGCCGTTGGCGGCGGCAAGCTCTCCTCTTTCCAGATGGATCATGGCAAGGGTGATTGCCGGAGAAGCCGCGCGCAGGCGTTCGCCGGCGACGCCGTACTCCGTCACCGCGCGCGCCAGGAGCGGAATGGCTTCCGCCGGCCGTCCCATGCACTCCAGTGCCAAGGCCCATTCTTCGAGATCGGCCGTCAACAACTCGTCGGTGGCGTCTGCTTCGGCGAAGGAGGCCGCGGCCTCACGCCATTTTCTGGCCGCAACGGCCGCGCGTGCCAAAAGGATTGGCGAGCCGGGGCTCGAAGGCTTGCTCACCTGGCCGGCCGGAACGATCTTGTTTTCCGGAGCGGCAGGTGAATCCAGGTAGATCCGGTAGCCAAACCGGGGCAGGTTGCGCAGCGCCGTTTCAATTCCGCCCTGGCGAAGGATACTGCGAGCGAGACTCGCCACGCGCTGCAGCGAGGCCTCCGTCACCGTGACGCCCGGCCACAGCGTTTCGAGCAGTTCGTCCTTACTCAGCGCCCGCTCCTGATTTCGCAGCAGCATGGCGAGGAAGTCGAAGACCAGCGGCTGCGCCTCGACCTCCCTGCCGGCGAGGCGAAGGGCGCGGGATTCCTCGTTCAGCTCGAAGTCGCCGAAGCAATAGACCCCCATCGGCAGCATTCCCTCCAACGACAATGGGCAAAGGATCAGGAGAAGATAAGCGCGGCGTAAGGACTGTCGGCCGCCCCTCCTGTCATTCTTCCCGTGCCTGGCGAGCCAAGCGGCACTTTAGCCCAGCAAGCCCGGGCATGTCACCGGCAGCGACCTGGTCGGTCGCCCGCCGGCATTTGAACCCAAGATGAGGAGATTACGGAAATGCAGAAGTACATCATCGAACGGGACATTCCCAAGGTCGGCACCTTCGAGCGCGAGCAGCTTCGCGACGCGTCCAAGGCGTCGAACGCCGTGCTCGCCGAACTTGGTCCGGAGATCCAGTGGGTGGAGTCGTTCGTCACCGACGACAAGACCTTCTGCGTCTATCTCGCCAAGGACAAGGCGATCATCCAGCGCCACGCCAAGATGAGCGGCTTCCCGGCGACGAAGATCACGCAGGTGAAGCGCCTGTTCGATCCGACGACGGCGCACGCCAGCGCCTGACGGGGAGGAACGGGTGGTGAAACTCTTCGCAAACCTCGTCCTCGGCCCGGCGCTGTCCGGCGCCATCTGGGCATCCGCGTTCGCCTGCGGCACCGCGGATGCGCATGATACGCCGGATCCGGTGCTGAACCGGTCTCGGGAAATGGCGGCCAGGTACGTCAATATCGAGGTCGCCAAGGCCGAAGGCTACCAGCAACTCTTCGAATGCACGACGCATGACGAGCACGGCACGATGGGGGTCCACTTCATCCATCCGGTCCGTGCCGGCGATGGCAAGCTCGTGCTCAGCGAGCCGGACGTGCTGACCTACGAGCCGGAGCCGGACGGCTCCATGCAGCTCGTCGGCATGGAGTACATCGTCTTCGAGAAGGACTGGAAGGGCAAGGGCGTTCCCGAGTTCCTCGGCCGCACCCTGCAGCGCAAGACGACCGTGGGCGTCCATCCGGTGGAGCCCTACTACGAGCTGCATGTCTGGCACTGGCGGCACAATCCGGCCGGCATGTTCGCCGACTGGAACCCCTATGTGAGCTGCGCCAACGATCAGTCCTGACGCAGCCAAGACCCGGCACCGCATCGGGAGGGTCATTGCATGGCCCTCCCGATCTGCCATCGTTCAAACAGAAGGAAACACGACAATGTCATCCCTTGAAGAACTGGAATTCACCGTCGATCGGCCCTTCGGCTGGCGCTTCTTCGTGACGGCCATCGATCGTTTCGGCGTCGGAGCCTTCGCCCGCATCATCCGCATTCGCAGGGACCGGGCGCGGCTTCACGAATTTCCGGACCCCTGCTGCGCGACATCGGCATTGATCGCTCCGAGATCGCGTTGGTCACCCGCTACGGCAGCAAGGATGGTCGCGGCTGGCTGTGGAACTGATCTGCGCGGCCGATTTCCGGTCGCCTCGGACCGATCGGCCCGAAACTGTCGACAGGCCGGAAAAGCGCTGCTAGAAGCCCGCGCCACAGACAGGATTCCACGACTTGGCAGAAGACATCGAAAACGCGGTATCGCGCCGTCGCACCTTCGCGATCATCGCCCACCCCGACGCCGGCAAGACCACGCTCACCGAAAAGCTGCTCTTGTTCGGCGGCGCCATCCAGCTTGCCGGCGAGGTCAAGGCCAAGAAGGACCGCATCCAGACCCGGTCCGACTGGATGAAGATCGAGCGCGAGCGCGGCATTTCGGTCGTCACCTCGGTGATGACTTTCGAGTATGACGACAATGTCTTCAACCTGCTCGACACGCCCGGTCACGAGGATTTCGCCGACGACACCTACCGCACGCTGTCGGCGGTCGATTCCGCCGTCATGGTCATCGACGCCGCCAAGGGCATCGAGCCGCGCACGCTGAAGCTGTTCGAGGTTTGCCGCCTGCGCGATATCCCGATCATCACCTTCGTCAACAAGATGGACCGCGAGAGCCGCGATCCGTTCGAGATCCTCGACGAGATCGAGCAGAAGCTGGCGCTGGACACCGCCCCGGTCACCTGGCCGATCGGCCGCGGCAAGACCTTTTCGGGCACCTATCACCTGGCGCTGAACGCAGTGCGTAAGAGCGACGACGAGAAGGAGCGCACGCCGGTCAACGGCCCCGATTCCAACCGCGTCGCCGGTCTCCTGCCGGAGAACGAGCGCAACGACTTCATCGAGGAATTGGAGCTGGCGCGCGAGGCCTGCCGCCCGCTCGATATCGACGCCTTCCGCGAGGGCCATCTAACCCCGGTCTATTTCGGCTCGGCACTGCGCAATTTCGGCGTGCGCGACCTGATCGAGGCGCTCGGCGCCTTCGGGCCGCCGCCGCGCGCGCAGGAGGCCGACAGCCGCAAGGTCGAAGCGACCGAGGAGAAGATGACCTCCTTCGTCTTCAAGATCCAGGCCAACATGGATCCCAACCACCGCGACCGCATCGCCTTCGTGCGCGTCTGCTCCGGAAAGCTGGAGCGCGGCATGAAGGCCAAGCTGGTGCGCACCGGCAAGCCGATGAGCCTGTCGGCGCCGCAGTTCTTCTTCGCCCGCACCCGCGTTACCGCCGACGAGGCCTTCGCCGGCGACGTCGTCGGCATCCCCAACCACGGCACGCTGCGCATCGGCGACACACTCACCGAAGGCGAAGAAATCCTGTTCCGCGGCGTGCCCAATTTCGCGCCGGAAATCCTGCGCCGGGTGCGCCTCGGTGATGCCATGAAGGCCAAGAAGCTGAAGGAGGCGCTGCACCAGATGGCCGAGGAGGGCGTCGTGCAGCTGTTCTCGCCCGAGGACGGCTCGCCGGCCATCGTCGGTGTCGTCGGCGCCCTGCAACTCGACGTGCTGAAGGAGCGGCTGAACATCGAGTACACATTGCCGGTCGATTTCGAGATGTCGCGCTTTTCGGTCTGCCGCTGGATCTCGGCCGACGACAGGGCCGAGGTGCAGCGCTTCGTCGAAGCGCATCGCGGCGACATCGCCCGCGATCTCGACAATGATCCGGTCTTCCTCGCCCAGCACACCTTCTCGCTCAACTACGAGGCCGAGCGCTGGAAGGCGATCCGCTTCGCCGCGGTGAAGGACTATCAGGTCCGCGACAAGGCGGCGTGACGGCGGGTCCCTTGGCGCGCCGACACGATGCCAGGCCGGTCACGGTCCCCATATGCGCAAAAACAAATACTTGGAGCAGGTCGACGATTCTGTCGGATGTTCTGGGATTTCCATTGTCATCTGATCGGTCCATAACAACCGCGGTGCATCGCCGAAGCGCGATGCTGTTGTGATGCGAAGGGGAGGTTTCGTGTTTTCGACAACCGGGAGTTCAAACCAGGGGCCCGAAGCAGCAGCCCCGGAAATCCAGCTCCCTCCGCCGCGGTTGCGTTACAAGGTCACGGGCACCGACGCCAGCGACTGGTTCGTGGAGTCGGGGGCAAAGTCCTTGCGCGATCTGGAGCGGGCCTTGGCGTCCATCCGAAAGTCGTACGGGGATTTCAACGATATCCTCGAGTGGGGTTGCGGCTGCGGCCGCATCTTGCGGCATCTGCCCGTGCCCGCCTTGCCTCGCAAGCTGTACGGAAACGAGATCGACGCGGAAGCGATCGAATGGGTTTCGGCGCATATGCCGTGGATTGAGACGAGCCTTACGCAAGGCCTGCCTCCGCTTCCATACGGCGATGGCTCATTCGACCTGATCTTCAACCACAGTGTGATGTCGCATCTTGATGCGGACTACCAGGATGCCTGGCTTGCGGAGTTGGCGCGCGTCCTTCGCCCGGGTGGTGTTGTCACGCTCACGGTTCACGGACAGCATGCATTCGATCAGTTTTTCGGAGGGATTCCGCCGGAGTCGCCGCTTCGCGAGCAGGTTGCCGACATCTTCTATACACGAGGGCTTTTCTTTACCAAGGATGACCAGTGGGGCGCTGACTTCCCCGACTTCTACCGCTCCGCCTTCCACAGCGTGCGGTATGTATTCGATCATTGGTCGAAATTTCTGCGTGTCTGCCAGTATATCCCGCGTGGTGCGCTCGATTATCAGGACATGGTGGTTCTAGAAAAGCTGTAGTGATCGATCTCTTTCGGCAACAGCAACAACCGGCAAGCGCAGGCAGGCCGACGCAAACTCAGGAGAGTCCGATAGTATGAGCAGGCGGGAAGACGCCACCCTATCGGCGGGCTACGACAGTTGGCGGCAATCCAGGCTGGCCGAAAGGACGGCGTTGGCCGGCCAGCAGCGCACGTGGAATCACTTGATTACCGTGTTGATCCATGACGCGGCTTCGGCGAGCCGCGAGACCCTGTCGCATACGCTCTCTTCGCTGCTTGGTCAGACCTATCGCAATATCGAGATCGTGGTTGCCGGTGTCCACGAGATCGACTTGCCGGATGTGGACGACTTTACAAGCCTGCGTGGCCTGTTCGCGGAGCCGACGCTCGATGCGCTGAACCTGTTGTCGGATCCGGCGCACGATCATCTGTGGCGCGGCAGTCATTTGGTTTTCGCGGCCGCTGGCACGACGTTCGATACGGATGCCTTCGCTCTCCTGAATCGCATGCTTTCACCGTTGCGCGGGACACCGATGCCGGACCTGATCGTCTGCGATCACGATCGCCGCGATGCCGGGGCGGTCCCGCAGCCTTGTTTTCTGCCAGGCTGGGACCCTGATCTGATTGTTTCAATGGATTATGTCGGCACGGCCTTCATGGCTTCGCGAAAACTCATCTTCTCCCGGCGCTCGGCCGAGCGCCCGAATTCCCTGCACGGTTGGCTCCGTACCCTGGCGAGTGGGCCTCTCGCGGTCGGTCATCTCACCGAGACCGTCATGCATCTTCCCACTGCTTTGCCGCGTCCTTCGGCGGAACCAGCGGATATGCGTCTCCCTCGGCCTCGGTCCGTGGCGATCGTTATTCCCAACCGTGACCAGCCCAAACTGCTGAAGCGTTGCGTGGGGTTTGTGAAAGCCTTGGAGAACCTTTCGCCCGAGCTCGTCATTGTGGATCACGCAAGCACCGACCCGGCTACGCTGGCACTCTACGCGGAACTCCAGGAGAAGCACGGCGCCCGTATCGTCAGGGTCCATGGCCGCTTTAATTTCTCTCGCATGGTCAATATGGGCGTGGCGGCCGCGACCGCGGACGTTGTGGTCCTGTTGAACAATGATGTCGAGATCACACACCCTCGTCAGTTGGAATTGATGGTTGCGCACGCCATGCGCCCCGAAGTCGGTGTCGTCGGAGCCCGCCTGTTGTACCCGGATGGCTCGGTGCAGCATGCGGGCATTGTTCTGCAACCCGGCTCGCACAGCGAGCATCCCGTGCTGGCGCAGCATGTGTTGCGAGGCGCGCCGGGAAATGCGGACGGCTATCTGCATGCCATGCGCACCGTGCGTAATTATCAGGCCGTGACGGGCGCCATCGTCGCCTCGCGGCGAACCGTTTTCCATGAGATCGGCGGGTTTGATGAGGTCTGCCTGCCTGTTGAATACAACGATGTCGACTATTGTCTGCGTGCGCGGCTGAAGGGCTTCAGGGTCATTGCGCTACCGACAGATGGGATCATCCACCGCGAATCCGCGACGCGAGGTTCCGAAGCCACGCCTGAGGTGCTGAGGATGCGTATCGCGAGCATGCGCCTGATAGCGGAGCGTTGGCGCGAGGCCGTGGATCAGGATCCCTTTTGCAATCCGCATGTAGATATGGGCGATCGGCCGCAAGCCGGATTTCCGTGGACTGACAGGGTGGGCAATCCGTGACGATCAAGGATTTTGCGCGAAGGGTCGTTCGCTACGTTCGGCGTGCCGTCCTGTCGCGGCGGCAGCAGATGCAGGGGGTGCTGGGCATCGAATGGGAGCATCGGCATCTTCAGGCATTGGCCGAGCTGGCCGGCGTCTTCGACCCGGAGTGGTATTTGACTGCCCACAAGGATGTCGCCATGAGCGGCATCGATCCGTTCGCGCACTATATGAACCATGGCTGGCGCGAACGGCGGAAGCCGGCGAACGGGATCGATATCGAAACCTATGCCGCTCTGGCTCCTGGGTTCCGGCCGGGCCACGACAATCCGATCGCGCACCTTTTGCGCAACGGCTTCGAGGACCCCCATCTCAAGGCGGTGCGGACGAAGCTCACCGAGCATAGGGTCATCCCCTTCCCGCGAAATCTAGAGGACGGCCTGTGCGTCAGCGGATATCTGTGCTCCGAGATTGGACTGGGCCAGGCGGCACGTAACATTGTCTATGCCTGCGACGCGGCGCGTCTACCCGTTTCGTCTCGCGCCCTTGCTTTGCCAGGGCGCGAGAACGACGCCGAATTCGCAACCAAGTCCAACCCCGTGGTCGACCGCAAGGCTCAGCTCGTCGTTACCGGTCTCGCGGCCACCGAGCATTATCGCCAGGACATCGCGCCCGGCCGGTTGAACATCCTGTTTCCGTTTTGGGAGCTCGGAAGGATCCCGCGGGAGTGGCATGCCGCGATCCGTGATTTCGACGAGGTGTGGGCGCCTTCGCGCTTCGTGGCGTCCGCCTTCGATGAACTCTCAGGCATAATCCTGAAGCACGTGCCGCAGCCCGTGCGGCTCCCGTTGCATGTGCCGGCACCCCGCTCCGACCGCGCAACGCTGCGCTTCTTCACCTATCTGGACTTTGACTCCTACGTCGCGCGCAAGAACCCTCAAGCCGCGGTTAACGCCTTCCGCGCCGCCTTCCCATCGGCGAAGCGTGATGTCGAGCTCATCATCAAAACGCGCGGCGAGCGCGATGAAGGGCTGCGGCAGTGGCTTGGCGACATGGCCGCGCAAGACGACCGGATCCAGATTGTGGACCACACGCTTGATCGCATGGGCGTGGATTCGCTGATGAGGGGATGCGACGCGTTCATCTCGCTCCATCGCTCCGAAGGCTTCGGCTTTGGCGCCGCCGAGGCGCTCGCGGCCGGAAAGGCTGTGGTGGCCACCGACTATGGCGGCACGACCGACTTCATCAATGAACTGACCGGATATCCCGTCGCCTATGCCTTGGAGCCGGTTCGCCACGGCGAATATGTGCAGACCAAAGGTCAGGTCTGGGCGACGGCGAACGCCGACGCCGCAGTCGAGGCCTTGCGCATGGTCTACGCTTCGCCCGGGGATGCCGAGGCGCGTGCGCGGCGCGGCTTCGCGTTCCTGAAGGAGCAGCAATCGCTCGTCGTGGTGGGCCGGCGTATTGCGCAAATCCTTTGGGAGCATGGTCTGATCCAGCAACCGACCGGGCCCGACACAACAGTGCCGGCCGGCCGTTCTTCGTAGCGGCTGGGGCAATTCCAGAAAAATCGTGAAACGGTTGGGCTCGCCGACTTCGCCGTAGCCTTCCGCCCGCAATTGCGTCAACAAAGCATGGTTCTCCGTTCCGTGAAACGGTGAACCACTCTCGAGCTGGAGCGATCGGCCTCGCGCGGTTCAGCCCCTGGCTGCCGCTTCGATCTTGGCGATGTCGATCTTGCCCATCTGCATCATCGCCGACATTACACGGCCGGCCTTGGCCCTGTCCGGATCCTGAAGCAGCCGCGGCAACTGCTCCGGCACGACCTGCCAGGACACTCCGAACTTGTCTTTTAGCCAGCTGCATTGGCCGGGCTCGCCGCCCTCGGTGAGTCTCTCCCAGAAATAGTCGACCTCTTCCTGCGTCTTGCAGTCGATCGACTGCGACATCGCCTCGTTGAACTTGAAGTAGGGGCCGCCATTGAGCGCCTGGAACGGCACGCCGTCGAGCTCGAACGTGGTCAACAGCACTTTGCCCTCATCTGCGTGCCCCTCGGGCCAACGCATAACGCTCAGCACCTTTGAATTCTTGAAGATGGAGACGTAGTGGTTCATCGCCTCTTCGGCCTGGCCGTCGAACCACAGGCAGGTGGTGATCTTTTGCATGTCTTGCTCCTCTGGGCTGGTTTTCTGAAGGCTGCTTCACCATGAAACGGCTGACCAGGCGTTTGGTGCCTTAGTCCCTGCCGTTGGCCCAAGGACGGTCGAATCGGGCGCGATCCGACAGCACCGTGCGATTTTTCTGGCGAAACCTGGCGCATCGCAAAAGCGTGGCCAGACCAGCCGACGACGTATATAAGGCCTGCGGCTCAATTCCGGCTTTCCGCGCCCTCCCGACGCGATATGACATTAAGGACAGGTCAATGCCCGCCTATCGTTCCCGCACCACCACCCATGGCCGCAACATGGCCGGCGCCCGCGGCCTGTGGCGCGCCACCGGCATGAAGGACAGTGATTTCGGCAAGCCGATCATCGCCGTGGTCAACTCCTTTACCCAGTTCGTGCCAGGCCATGTCCATCTGAAGGACCTCGGTCAGCTGGTCGCGCGCGAGATCGAGAAGGCAGGCGGCGTCGCCAAGGAATTCAACACCATCGCCGTCGATGACGGCATCGCCATGGGCCATGACGGCATGCTTTATTCGCTGCCGTCGCGCGAGCTGATCGCCGACTCCGTCGAATACATGGTCAACGCGCACTGCGCCGACGCCATGGTCTGCATCTCCAATTGCGACAAGATCACCCCCGGCATGCTGATGGCCTCGCTGCGCCTCAATATCCCGACCGTCTTCGTCTCCGGCGGGCCGATGGAAGCCGGCAAGGTGGTGCTGGCCGGCAAGGCACAGGCGCTCGACCTCGTCGACGCCATGGTCGCGGCCGCCGACGACAAGATCTCCGACGAGGACGTCAAGGTCATCGAGCGCTCGGCCTGTCCGACCTGCGGCTCCTGCTCCGGCATGTTCACCGCCAATTCGATGAACTGCCTGACCGAGGCGCTCGGCCTGTCGCTGCCCGGCAACGGCTCGACGCTCGCCACCCACGCCGACCGCAAGCGCCTGTTCGTCGAGGCCGGCCATCTGGTCGTCGATCTCGCCCAGCGCTACTACGAGCAGGACGACGAAAGCGCGCTGCCGCGCAGCATCGCTTCCAAGGGCGCGTTCGAGAACGCCATGGCGCTCGACATCGCCATGGGTGGCTCGACCAACACGGTGCTCCACATCCTTGCCGCCGCGTATGAGGGCGACGTCGACTTCACCATGGAAGACATCGACCGCCTGTCGCGCAAGGTGCCGGTGCTCTGCAAGGTGGCGCCCGCCAAGTCCGACGTGCACATGGAGGACGTCCATCGCGCCGGCGGCATCATGGCCATCCTCGGCCAGCTCGACCGCGCAGGGCTGATCAACCGCGATCTGCCGACGGTCCACACCGCGACGCTCGGCGAAGCGCTCGACCATTGGGACATTTCCCGCACCTCCGCTGCGAACGTGCGCGATTTCTTCCTCGCCGCTCCCGGCGGTGTGCCGACGCAGGTCGCCTTCAGCCAGGACCGCCGCTGGGACGAGCTCGACCTTGATCGCGAGAAGGGCGTCATCCGCTCGGCTGAGACGCCTTTCTCCAAGGACGGCGGCCTTGCCGTGCTGAAAGGCAATCTGGCCCTCGACGGCTGCATCGTGAAGACCGCCGGCGTCGATGAATCGATCCTGAAATTCACCGGTCCGGCCCGGGTCTTTGAGAGCCAGGATGCCTCGGTCAAGGCGATCCTCGGCAATGAGATCAAGGCGGGCGATGTCGTCGTCATCCGTTATGAGGGGCCGCGCGGCGGACCCGGCATGCAGGAAATGCTCTACCCGACCAGCTACCTGAAGTCGAAACGCCTCGGCAAGGCTTGCGCGCTGATCACCGACGGCCGCTTCTCGGGCGGCACGTCGGGTCTGTCGATCGGCCATGTCTCGCCGGAAGCCGCTGAAGGCGGCGCGATCGGCCTGGTCCGGGACGGCGACAGGATCGAGATCGACATCCCCAACCGCACCATCCGCCTTGCCATCAGCGACGCCGAGCTCGACGCCCGCCGCGCGGCGATGACGGCAAAAGGCGCGGATGCCTGGAAGCCGGAGGAAAAGCGCAAGCGCAAGGTGACGACCGCGCTGCGTGCCTACGCCGCCTTCGCCACCAGCGCCGACAAGGGGGCGGTGCGGGTCGTGCCGGAGTGATCGATCGAGGTTAGTGGTACTGGCCGTACCAAGGCCATTCCGCATCCGGAAGATAGGGCCAATCCGTTCGGGTTGGCAGCGATCGCTTTGCGTCCTCCGCTTGCTGCGGCGTCAGGAAGATGCCGAAAAGATCATTTCCGCCGTTCAGCGCATAGAAGCGCACGTCCGAACCGGCGAGTTGGTCGTTGATGATCTTGAAGAACACGTAGGTGGCCGTACCCCAGCTTCTGCCCTCGCTTTCCGGAACGTCCGGAGCGTATAACACGTATTCCTGCCCGGCTGCGCGCACGGCATATCTGGTCGTGTGTGTGTCGACGCTCTCCTCGATTGCGGTCGGGTTTTTCACATACTGCCGAAGCTCGGGCAAAACCTCTTGATAGGTCGTCGCCATTCCTTGTTCGGCGAGATTTTCCGCGTCGAGGTGACGCGCCTTGTCGTAGTCGAGGGCCATTGCAGGAGATCGCACGGCAAGGGTGCCCAACAAGGCCGATCGTAGAAAGGATATGAGCCGAGCTGCGCGCACAATCGCACTCCGTTATGGCATCAGCTGATACTCATAAAGTTTCTGATACACCCCGCCCTGCTTGAGCAGGACCTTGTGCGGGCCGCTTTCCACCACCTTGCCGCCCTCCAGCACCACGATCGTGTCGGCCTGGTGCACCGTTGACAGACGGTGAGCGATGACGATCGTCGTGCGCCCGACAGTGAGCTGCTGCAGCGCGTCGCGGAACAGCGCCTCCGACTCGGCGTCGAGCGCGCTGGTCGCCTCGTCGAGCAGCAGGATCTCGGCGTCGCGCAGCATGGCGCGCGCGATCGAGATCCGCTGGCGCTGGCCGCCGGACAGCAGCGAGCCGTTCTCGCCCACCTCCGTCTCGTAGCCCTTGGCCATGGCGGTGATGAAGTCATGCGCGTTGGCCGCCTTGGCGGCGGCCATCACTTCCGCGTCGGTCGCGTCCTCCCGGCCGAGGCGGATGTTGTGCATGACGGTGCCGGCAAACAGGAAAGTGTCCTGGCTGACATAGGCGATCTTTCCCCTGAGCGAGGCGAGCGTCGCATGGGAGATGTCCTGGCCGTCGAACAGCACCTTGCCGTCCTGCGGGTCGTACATGCGCATGATCAGGTTGAGGATCGTCGACTTGCCGCTGCCTGAAGGGCCGACCAGCGCCGTCATCCTGCCCGCCGCGAGCGTGAGGTTGAAGCCCTCGAAGACTGGCTGGCTTTCCGGGTAGGCGAAGCTGACATCCTCGAAGCGGATTTCGCCGGGCCCAGCCCGCAGCGGCCTCGCGTCGGGCTTTTCGGCCAGGGTCAGCGGCCGGTCGGCGAGCTGGAACATCATGCGCACGCCGACGATGCCGGTCTCCAGCGAAATGCGCACGCGCGCCAGGCGCTTCGCCGGCTCATAGGCGAGCAGCAGTGCCCCGATGAAGGCCATGATGTTGCCCGGCATCTGGCCGCCCTGCAAAACCAGGAAACCGCTCACAAAGACCGCGCCGGCGATCGCCAGTCCGGCGAGCGTTTCCATCACCGGACTGGTGGCGGCTTCCAGCGTGGCTATGTTGTTGGCGCGGTTCTCGACATCGGAAACCGCCGTGTACATGCGCTTGCGCATCGCGCCCTCGAGATTGAAGGACTTCACGACACGCACGCCGACGGCCGTCTCCTGCATCACATGCACGATCTGGCCGAGCGAGCGGAATTCCATCTTGGCAATCTGGCGGACGCGCTTCAGGATCCGGTTGACGCCATAGATGGCCACGGGCCCGATGACGAAGCAGATCAGGGACAGCGCCGGCTGCTGCCAGATCATGACCAATACCAGCACGATCAGCGTCACCAGGTCCCGCACATAAGACGTGACGACGAGGTCGAGCACGCTGCGCGCGGCCTGCGCATTGTTGGTCATGCGGGTGATCAGATCGGACGACGAGGTCGCATGGTAGAATTCTATGCCTTGCGCCAGGATGCGGTCATAGATCTTGCGCTGACGGTCGGCGATAATGGCGTTGCCGACGCGGCTCATGAAATAGGCCTGGACGAAATTGGCGACGCCCTTGAGAAGGAAGATCACCGCGACCCCGACCGCGATCAGATTGACGCGGTCGAGCCTCTTATAGATCACGAATTCATTGGTGATCTCTTTCAGGATCCAGGCGCTGGCGCCGGTCGTGGCGGCAACCACCAGCATCGACAGTATGGCGGCGCCATAGCCGAATTTGTGCTCGTGGAAGGATTCCCTCACCAGCCTCGCGATTAGGCGCTGGTTTTCCGTCGAGCGGAAGAAGCGAAACAATCGGCCGATCCCATGCCTGGCTGAAACGAATTTCGGATTCGCCACGAGGGCGAGAGGCGGCTTATAGAGCGAGTTGCCGCCGGATGGAACCTTTCGCACTTGCGCAACGAAACGACCGTGGCAGGGTGTCTTTTGCGCCACGACGGCAAGCTGATTCTTCAGGGGATGACGCAGATGGATTTCGACCTCATCGTGCGCGGCGGCACGCTGCCTGATGGCAGGGTTGCCGACATCGGCATCGCCGGCGAGACGATAGCGGCGATCGAGCCCGAACTCGCCGCCAAGGCAGGGGACGTGATCGACGCGCGTGGCAATCTGGTTTCGCCGCCCTTCGTCGACCCGCATTTCCACATGGACGCCACGCTCTCCTACGGCATTCCGCGCATCAACGCGTCGGGCACGCTGCTCGAAGGCATCGCGCTGTGGGGCGAGCTGAAGCCGCTGTTGACGCATGAGGCGGTGCGGGAACGGGCGCTCGCGTATTGCGACTGGGCGGTGTCGATGGGGCTGCTTGCCATCCGCACCCATGTCGATGTCTGTGACGACCGGCTGCTCGCGGTCGAAGCGCTCCTCGACGTCAGGAAGACGGTGGCGCCCTATATCGACCTGCAACTCGTCGCCTTCCCGCAGGACGGGCTTTACCGGTCGCCGACGGCTCGTGAAAACACTATCCGCGCGCTCGATCTCGGCGTCGACATTGTCGGCGGCATCCCGCATTTCGAGCGCACCATGGCCGACGGCACGCGCTCAGTAACCGAGCTCTGCGAAATCGCCGCCAAACGCGGCCTCATGGTCGACCTGCACTGCGACGAGACCGACGATCCGCTGTCGCGCCACATCGAACAGCTTGCCTATGAGACCGAGCGGCTCGGCCTGCAGGGCAGGGTGGCCGGTTCGCACCTCACCTCCATGCATTCGATGGACAACTACTACGTCTCCAAGCTGTTGCCGCTGATCGCCGAGGCCGGCGTGTCGGCGATCCCCAATCCGCTGATCAACATCATGCTGCAGGGCCGCCACGACACGTTCCCCAAGCGACGCGGCCTGACCCGGGTGAAGGAGATGCTGGCGCTTGGCATCCGCGTCGGCTGGGGCCAGGATTGCGTGCTCGACCCCTGGTATTCGCTGGGCACCGCCGACATGCTCGACGTCGCCTTCATGGGCCTGCATGTCGCCCAGATGTCGAGCCCTGCCGACATGGCGCGCTGTTTCGACATGGTCACCAACGTCAATGCCGCCATCATGGGCCTCGACCACCTCGGGCTTGCCGTCGGCAAGCGGGCGAGCCTCGTGGTACTCGACGCCGGCAATCCGATCGAGGCCGTGCGCCTGCGCCCCGATCGCCTCTGCGTTATCGCCCGGGGCAAGGTGGTGGCGGAACGGACCAAACAGGAGACGCGCCTGTCGATTGCCGGCCGGCCGTCACAGGTGAACCGGCGGCACACATCGGCGTAGCGCCAGCCGATTCCCGGCGCTGGTCTTACCGATTGCCCGAATTCCGCTCGTCAAACCGGCTGCTTGCGTCTAGGGAGCCGGTATGGCTCCATCGCTCGCCCGCAACCTCACGATCAGGAACGTTCTCCTCGCCGGCATCCTCTTGATGCTGGCTGGCGATTTCATGTTCGCGCTGAACGATGCGATGGGCAAATGGCTGGTCGCTTCCTTCTCCGTCGGCCAGGTGGTGCTGGTCCGCTCGATCGGCGCTTTCATCGTGCTTGGCCCGATGATCGTCAGCCAAGGGCCCGGCAAGCTGTTCGATATGGAGCGGCCGGTCTTGCAGCTTCTGCGCGTTGTCGCCACCACGCTCGACACCGGGCTGTTCTATGCCGCCGTCGTCTACCTGCCGCTCGCCGACGTGATGAGCTTCTACATGGCCGGACCGATCTACGTCGCCGCGCTGTCGCATCTGCTGCTCGGCGAGAAGGTCGGCTGGCGCCGCTGGCTGGCGATCGTGGTCGGCTTCTGTGGCGTGCTGGTCATCCTGAAACCTTCCTCGGCCGCCTTCTCGCTGTCGTCGGCCTATGCGCTGATCGGCAGCATCGCTTTCGCCTTCGCCATCATCCTCAACCGTCGCCTGCGCGGCACCAGCGACACCACGCTCGTCACCTGGCAGACGATCGGCACGCTGCTGGTCGGTGGGGTCTTGACCATCGGCGCCTGGCGCACACCGTCCGCGCTCGATCTCGGCGCCCTTCTGCTGCTCGGCGTCGTCTCCTGCTCCGCGCACCTGATGATCACCAGGGCGCTGAAGCTGGCGCCGGCCTCGACGCTGGCGCCGCTGCATTACAGCCTGCTTCTGTGGGCGATCGTCTTCGGGCTGGCCTTCTTCGGCGACGTGCCGAGCCCCCGCATCCTGGCCGGTTCGGCGATTGTTGTGCTTGCCGGCATCTTCATCTTCCATCGCCAGAAGGTGGTGGAGACGGTGGTTCCCCCGGAGAACGTGCCGAAGGGCGTGAACTAGGGCTCGCAGTTCTGGCGGCTAACCCTTGCGTATCGCCGCAAGGTGCAGCGAGAACTCCGCCGTCTCCATCAACGCCTTGCAGCGGACGAAGCGGCCGTCGGCATAGGCGCGGAAATCGTCGACCGGATTGTTGTTGGCGAGCTGGATCAACCCCCACAGCGTCCAGAGAAGGTCGCACATGGCCTTGTAGATGACGACGCGGCCGCGCTCGGCGGGCTTCGGCGCGCGGCCGAAATAGGCGAGCATCAATTCCTCGTCCTGCGCGGCGTCGAACTTGCCTTCGACGGAGAGATCGCCGAGGTCCCAGTGCGGATCGTTCATGCCCGAATATTCCCAGTCGACGATCCACATCCGGTCGCCCGTATCGAGAAAATTCTCGCACAGCGGATCGCAGTGGCAGGCGACAATGGGAATGGGGTGGGTTGCAAGTGCCGCCCGCACGCTGTCGGCCTCCCGCACCACGTCGTGATAGCCTTCGGGCAGCGCGACATCCTTGGTCGACAGCACCTTGAGATAGTCGTCGATCATCGCAAACAGCTCGAAGCGGAACGGAAACATCGCGCCGGATGAGTGCAGCTTGCGGAAGGCTTCCCCCGCGCGTGCCGGGCTGCCGGGCCTGGTCTTGAACTTCTCCGGCGACATCGTCTCGGCGCCGGCGACATAACGGGTCACCAGCACACCAGTTCCCGCGTCGGCATGCAGCACCTCGGGGCTGACGCCGGCCTTGGCCGCCTCGCGCGCCGCCACCGCCTCATTGGCACGGTTGATATACTCCTCTGTGCCCTTGCCGGGGATGCGCAGGCAAAGATCGCCGGCCCTGTAGACGAGATTGGTCAGGCCGCCGAGCCGCTCCAGCGGTCCCT
This sequence comes from Mesorhizobium sp. M4A.F.Ca.ET.050.02.1.1, assembly GCF_003997725.1. NCBI lineage: Bacteria > Pseudomonadati > Pseudomonadota > Alphaproteobacteria > Hyphomicrobiales > Phyllobacteriaceae > Mesorhizobium > Mesorhizobium sp. M4A.F.Ca.ET.050.02.1.1. The sequence goes on along the minus strand of NZ_RZSG01000005.1, from coordinate 14,661 downwards.
GGTAGCCCGCCAGCACCGGAATCGCGGCCAATGCCGCGCGTGCCTCGTCCATCACTATGCCCCCGTGTTTACCTTCACACCTTGTTTATGGAGGAACGGTTCCACAATTTTCGCCATTTGGCTATCATCCGATCAGAGTCGACTCGATCAGGCGGCGGCAACAGAAAGATGGCAGACAGCAAGCATCTTGGACCGCTCACCGCGGCCTACGCGGCGAAGCGGCCGGAAGAGGTGGCAGCACTTTACGACCGCTGGTCCGAGACCTACGACGCCGACATGTCGGCGGCCGGTTATCGCCATCCGACGATCTGCCTGGCGCTGATCGCCCGCCATCTACCGCGCGGCACCGCGCCGCTGCTCGATGCCGGGGCCGGCACCGGCCTGATCGGCGAATGGCTTGCCATCACTGGTTACCCCGAGGTCGAGGCGCTGGATATTTCGCAAGGCATGCTGGACAGGGCTGCCGCCAAAGGCGTCTACACGGCGCTTCACTGCCTGGCGATGGGTGGGCCATTGCCCTTCGCGGACAACGCCTATGCCGGCATCGTCTCGGCAGGCGTCTTCACTTCAGGCCATGTCGGCGCCGAGGGTCTGGACGAGTTGATCCGCATCTGCCGGCCGGGCGGGGTGATCGTGCTGACGGTCAAGAACACGCTGTGGGAGGCCGGCTTTGCTAAGCGCGTCGCCGCACTCGAGGCAGGGCGCACGGTCGGCCGCGTCGAAGAGACCGCGCCCTATGTCTCAATGCCCGGCGAGGCCGACACCGTGCCCAGCCGCGGCCTAGTCCTGCGCGTGATCTGAGGCCCTAGGCTTTGACCTTTTCCCCGGCCGGATCGTACAGCGGCTCGAGATGGATCTTTGCCGGCGTCCGCTCCATCGCCACCACCAGCTCATAGTCGCCGGAGGCGAGAAAATCGTCGCCCACGCCGGCTGCGTTGCGCACATAGCCGTAGCCGATGTTCCTTCCCAGCGTGTAGCCATAGCCGCCGCTGGTGAGGTAACCGACAGGCTCGCCGTTGCGCAGGATGGTCTCGCGTCCGACCAGCACGATCGCGGGGTCGTCGACAGTGAAGCCGGCAAAGCGTTTCTTCAGCGCCTCGCCGGCGGCGTTCTCTAGTGCCCTTCGGCCGACGAAGTCGGTGTTCTTGCGAAGCTTCACCGCCCAGCCGAGGCCAGCCTCCTGCGGCGTGTCGTTGGGCGTGATGTCGGAACCCCAGGCGCGGTAGCCTTTCTCCAGCCGCAGCGATTCCAGCGCCCGGTAGCCGATCGGGCGAATATCGTGCGCCTCGCCCGCCGCCATCAGCGCGTCGAAGACCTCGCCCGTCGCTGCGATCGGCACATGCAGTTCCCAGCCGAGCTCGCCGACATAGGTGACGCGCAACGCCTTGACCGTGTGGCCGACGATCGTGATCTCGCGCGCATGGCCGAACGGGAAGGCGGCGTTGGAGACATCCGCGTCGGTCACTGCCGACAGCACGTCGCGGGCGCGCGGCCCCATAAGCGTCAGCGTGCCGAAATCCTCTGTGACATCCTTCAGCGCCACGTCGAGCCCCTTGCCGACATGGTCCTCGATCCACGACAAATCATGCGTGCGGAAGCCGGTGCCGGTGACGATGTAGAACCTGTCCTCGCCGAGCCGCGACACGGTCAGGTCCGCCTCGATGCCGCCGCGCGTGTTGAGGAGTTGCGTATAGGTCAGCCGGCCGACCGGCTTGTTGACGTCGTTTGCGCAGATCCAGTCGAGCGCTTTCAAGCCATCCGCGCCGGTCATCTCGTATTTGGCGAAGGACGACTGGTCGAAGATGCCAACCTTCTCGCGCACATGCCGATGTTCCTCGCCGACCGCCGGGAACCAGTTCTGCCGGCCCATGGTGTAAATGTCCTGCGGCTCCACAGGGTCGGGCGCGAACCAGTTCGGCCGCTCCCAGCCGAGCTTCGAGCCGAACACGGCGCGGTGCTGCCTCAGCCGCTCATAGAGCGGCGAGACGATGCGCGGCCGGCCCGACAGATATTCCTCATGCGGAAAGCCGATCGTGTAGTGCTTGCCGTAGGCTTCCAGCGTGCGGTCGCACACCCATTGCCGATCGCGGTGCAGGTTGGAAAAGCGCCTGATGTCGACCACCCAGAGGTCGAGCGGTGCCTCGCCGTCGACCACCCATTGCGCCAGCACCCAGCCGGCGCCGCCGCCCGACGCGATGCCGAAGGCGTTGAAGCCGGCGCCGACGAACATGTTGGCGCATTCGGGTGCCGCGCCGAGGATGAAATTGCCGTCCGGAGTGAAGCTTTCCGGCCCATTGATCATCTGCTTGACGCCGGCATGGGCCAATGCCGGCACACGCTCGATCGCCTGCGCCATATGCTGCTCGAAATGATCGTAGTCGTCGTCGAACAGCCGGAATTCCCAGTCATTGGGAACGTCGCCTGTCGTCCAGGCTTGCGGGTTCGGCTCATAGCCGCCCATCACCAGCCCGCCGACCTCTTCCTTGAAATAGGTGCGGCGGTCGGGGTCGCGTATCGTCGGCGCGTCGGTCGCCAGCCCCTCGATCTTTTCGGTGATGATGTACTGGTGCTTGACCGGCTGCAGCGGCACGTTGATGCCGGCCATCGCGCCGACCTGGCGGGCCCACTGGCCGGCGCAGTTCACCACCTTGTCGCAGGCGATGTCGCCCTTGTCGGTCTTCACCGCGGTGATGCGGCCGTCCTTCATGTCGAAGCCGGTGACGCGCACCTCCTCGAACAGTTTCGCGCCATGTATGCGCGCGCCCTTGGCCAGCGACTGGGTGATGTCGGAGGGACTCGCCTGCCCGTCGGTCGGCAGCCAGGAGGCGCCGACGAGGTCGCCGGTCTCCATCAGCGGCCACATCTTTTTCACCTCGTCCGGCGACAGCAATTGCATGTCCATGCCGAAGCTCTTCGCCGTCGTCGCCAGCCGCTTGAACTCGGTCCAGCGGTCGGCATTGGTGGCCAGCCTGAGGCACCCGGTCATCTTCCAGCCGGTGGCGAGTCCGGTCTCGGCCTCCAGTCCCTTGTAGAGCTCGACGGAGTATTTCAGCACACGCGTGATCGAGGCCGACGAACGCAGCTGGCCGACCAGCCCGGCCGCGTGCCAGGTCGAGCCCGACGTCAGCTTGCCCTGCTCCAGAAGCACGACATCTGCTTTGTGGTCGCGCGCCAGATGATAGGCCGTCGAGCAACCGATGATGCCGCCGCCGATGACGACGATTCCGGCGTGGCCGGGCAGGCTCATGGGGTCAGCCTTCCGTATTTCGTTTGGTAGCTTTCCAGCGCCGTCGCCAGCCGCGTCAGGTTTTCCTCGGTGTAGGCGACGTAGTCGATGCCGGGCGCGTCGAGATAGAGCTCGGAGACCATGCTCCACATCGCCTCGCGCAGCAGCGAGGCGCACTGCATGGCGGCGTGCGAGCGGCGGATCGCGTCGTCCGGCTCCTTCATGAAATAGGCGGTGAGCAGGGCGAAGGATTCGTCGTCGCTAAGCCCGGCATTCGAGGCGGCGCCCGCAAGGTCGAACATCGCCGTGTTGAAGCCGGCATACTCGAAGTCGATCAGCCACAGACGGCTGCCGTCGTCGAGAATATTGGCCGGCAAAAGATCGTTGTGGCCGAAGACGATCGGCAGCAACTTCTGCGCCCGCTCCAGCTCGTCTGCCAGCGCCAGGTAGCGGGGCAACTCGTCGCGTTTGCGGCTGCCGCCGTCCTCCAGCGTGCGCGCATAGTCGCGGATGACGTGGAACACCCAGAACATGAACCCGGCGCCGGAAATATGGCTAGGCATTTCGCGGTGGAAGCCGCGCATCAGTGCCGCGACGCGGCCGATATTGGCGCGCACGTCCTCGCCCGTATAGGTCCTGGCACCGAGATACTGCGTCACCATGATGCCCGGCTCGGAGTAGCGCACCGCCGGCGCGAAGCCCGCGGCATGCGCCGCGCGCGAGGTCATCACCTCGCGCTCGCGAAAGACGTGGTGGAACGGAAAATCCTGGCCGAAGCGCACGACATGCCGGCCGGACCCATCCTTGACCAGATAGTTGGCATTGCTCAGTCCTCCCGGCAGCGGCTCAATGTCGATCGTGCCGGTCCAGCAGGGCAGGGCGCGGATGCGGTCTTCAATGGTCACGGTCTATCCCTGGTTCGGCGGCGCTTCGACAAACCGCCGCAGACAGCGCGCGATGGAGATTGGTAATGCAAAATTCTCGTCGGTGCGGGACGCCAGGACCGGTATCCCGCACCGCACCGACGAGCCCCTTGGCCAGGTTTGTGATCCCGGCATCCGCCCCCGCGGATCTGAAAATTCCTTGCGCCAGGCCCATTCCGGGCTGTCTGGCCGGTCAATTGCGGTTCTGCCCCGATTTGGCAGTTCCGAGCCTGTCATGCCCTTGATCTCACGCCAGTGTTGATCGGCTGTCAATCAAAAGCTGTGACTTTTTTTGGGTGTTTTGCCCGAAAATATGAGCATTTCCTTTAAAAACGGCAGGATTGCCCTAGAATCGGTCAAAATCCTGGAAACCCATATATGATCCATTCGAAACGGCATGGCGAGATCCTGCGGCTCCTGAACGAGGAGGGCACCATTACCATCGCGAGCCTGGCCGACCGGCTGGGAGTCTCGCTGGAGACCGTTCGCCGCGATGTCAAACCGCTCACCCATGACGGGTCGATCCTGAAGATGCATGGCGCCGTCAGCCTGTCGGCGATGGCCGGCGAGGCGCCGTTCGAGCGGCGCATGCGCGAGAATGCCGACGCCAAGCGTGCCATCGCCCGCATGGTCGCCGCCACAATCCGCGACGGCGAGTCTGTCATGCTCGACACCGGCACGACCACCTCGTTCCTCGCTCGCGAACTTTTGGGCCACCGGCGTCTTACCGTCGTCACCAATTCGTCCGACATCGCCCGCACGCTGGCCACCGTCAACGGCAACAAGGTCTACATGGCCGGCGGCGAGTTGCGCAGTGATTCCGGCGCCGCCTTCGGCGTCTCGGCCATCGACTTCGTCAGCCGCTTCTCCGTCAGCCATGCGGTGATCTCCATCGGCGCGGTCGACGCCGTCGCCGGCCTGATGGACTACGATCTGGAAGAAGCGGAATTCGCCCGCATGGTGCTGTCGCGCGGCCAGCGCTCTGTGGTGATCACCGATCAAAGCAAGTTCGGCCGCCAGGGGCTGGTCCGGGTCTGCGGCTTCGACGGCTTCTCCGAACTCGCCACCGACCGGACGCCGCCGCGCGACATCGCCGCGGCGCTCGCCGAGGCCGGCGCGCGAATCAGCGTTGCGGCCGGCGAGGACGAGAGCCGGTAAGGCCAAGACAGTGTGCTGTGGGCCGGACAGCGGCCCGCTTTCCTTCCGCGCCTCGCCAGTGTTTAGTCCCGCCATGGCTTTCACCATCCGCCAGCTGCAGTTCTTCGTCGCCGTCGCCGAGCAGGGCACCGTGTCCGGCGCCGCGCAGAACCTCTCCATCTCCCAATCCTCGGTCACTGAGGCGATCAAGGAACTGGAAAGCGACCTCGGCGTCGAACTGTTCGAGCGCCATCCGCGCGGCCTCAACATCACCCACAAGGGCCACCAGTTCCTGCGCCACGCGACCAAGATCCTCGCCGATGTGTCGGACGCCCGCCGCGCCTTCTTCGGCGACCAGCTGGTGACCGGCGGCCGCCTCCAGCTCGGCGTCACCTCGCTGGTCGCCGGCTATGTGCTGTCCGATCTTCTCGCCCGCTACCGTCGCGCCTATCCCGGTGTCGAGGTCTCGGCCATCGAGGACAATGGCGACTATCTCGAGCACCTTTTGATCGGCGGCAAGCTCGACATCGCCGTCATGGTCACCTCGAACCTGCGCGACCGCACCGCGCTGCAGTCGGAAATCCTCGAGGTCTCGGCCTATCGCCTGTGGGTGCCGCTCAGCCACAAACTCGCCAGCGCCGACATTATCGATCTTAGCGACATCGTGTCGGAGCCGCTGATCATGCTGACCGTCGACGAGATCGAGGAGAACACCGGCAAGCTGCTCGCGGCGCTCGGCGCCAGGCCGCATGTCGCCTTCCGCACCCGTTCGGTCGAGGCGGTGCGCAGCCTCGTCGCCACCGGCGCCGGCGTGGCGCTGCTGCCCGACCTTGTCTACCGGCCATGGTCGCTGGAAGGCGACCGCATCGAGTCGCGCGATATTTCCGGCGCCTTGCCGGTGGTCCAGGTCGGCATGGTCTGGCGCCGCGGCTCCAGCCTGCCGCAGGCCGCGCGCGACTTCATCGGCCTTGCCCAGTCGCAGCGCATGGTCCGCCAGCGTCCGTGACGAGCTGGCCGCCTTTAGCCATCGGAAAAACCGATATCGCCTTTCTGATAAATGAATTTGCGAAACCTGGAATTTCGCAGCAACCTCCGGTTAGGGAACCAAAAGCCGCCGCTGAGTGCGGCCCCTTGGAGCGCCGCCCATTTTCCTGGTTGGTGGACGCTTCAATGTTTTGAGGGTGCGCATGATCTTATCGGAGACATGCGCCAAAATGGGAGATCGATGATGAATTCATTCCTGAAGTCGTGCACTGCATTGACGGTCGCGCTGACCTTCTCCGGCCAGGCCATCGCCCAGGTCAAGGAGCTCGGCAAGGGCGAGGGCGAGGTCAACATCGTCGCCTGGCCGGGCTATATCGAGCGCGGCGAAACCGACAAGGGTTATGACTGGGTGACCGCTTTCGAGAAGGAGAGCGGCTGCAAGGTCAACGTCAAGACCGCCAACACGTCGGACGAGATGGTCTCGTTGATGAACGAGGGCGGCTTCGACCTCGTCACCGCGTCGGGCGATGCTTCGTTGCGCCTCGTCGCCGGCAAGCGCGTCCAGCCGATCAACACCGATCTCGTCCCGAGCTGGAAGAGCGTCGACGACCGGCTGAAGGACGCCCCCTGGTTCACGGTCGACAAGGTGCACTACGGCGTTCCCTATCAATGGGGCCCGAACGTGCTGATGTACAACACCGACGTCTTCAAGGAAGCGCCCAAGAGCTGGAATGTCGTCTTCGAGGAGATGAACCTGCCCGACGGCAAGTCGAACAAGGGCCGCGTCCAGGCCTATGATGGTCCGATCCACATCGCGGATGCCGCCAACTACCTCATGTTCCACAAGCCGGAACTCGGCATCAAGGATCCCTACGAGCTGACCGAGGACCAGTACAAGGCGGCGCTCGACCTGCTGCGCGTCCAGCGCACGCTGGTCGGCCGCTACTGGCACGATGCCGCGATCCAGGTCGACGACTTCCAGAACGAGGGCGTGGTCGCCTCGGGCTCGTGGCCGTACCAGGTCAACACGCTGGTCGCCGCCAAGAAGCCGGTCTCCTCGACCATTCCCGAGGAGGGCGTCACCGGCTGGGCCGACACCACCATGATGGAGGCCGACGCCGCCCATCCGAACTGCGCCTATATGTGGATCGAGCACTCGCTCTCGCCTAAGGTGCAGGGCGATGTCTCCGCCTGGTTCGGCTCGCTCCCGGTGGTGCCGGCCGCCTGCAAGGGCAACGAGCTGCTCGGCGAGGAAGGCTGCAAGACCAACGGCTACGACAATTTCGACAAGATCAAGTTCTGGAAGACGCCGGTGTCGAAATGCGCCAGCGAGAACGACCAGTGCGTGCCCTATTACCGCTGGGTGTCGGACTATATCGGCGTCATCGGCGGACGGTGAGTTCTTGCCCTCCCAGTGCGGGAGGGACGACGCGCAGCGTCGGGGTGGTTTGGCCGGGCAGGTTCCCCGCTACCACTCCGCCCGCGGCTTCCCCGCGACCTCCTCGTTGAGGGGGAGGTGAAGTGCCGTAGCATTCGCGCTGCCCGCTTGCTGGCGGCGAGAGCGATTTCGACCAAAGACAAACCGGCTAAAGACTGACAACTCATGACCTCGGCCGTATCCTTTCAAAAAGTCTCCCGCCATTTCGGCAGCGTTCGCGCCGTCGACGCCGTCGATCTCGACATCGCGCCTGGCGAGTTCTTCGCCATGCTTGGCCCGTCGGGCTCCGGCAAGACAACTTGCCTGCGCCTGATTGCCGGTTTCGAGCAGCCGACGTCGGGCTCGATCTCGATCTTCGGCGAGCGCGCTGAGGGCGTTCCACCCTATCGGCGCAACGTCAACACCGTCTTCCAGGACTATGCGCTGTTTCCGCATCTCAACGTGCTCGACAACGTCGCCTACGGGCTGATGGTCAAGGGCGTCGGCAAGCCGCAACGGCACAGGGCGGCGGAAGAGGCGCTGTCGCTGGTCAGGCTTCCGGGCTACGGCGGCCGCCGTCCAGGCCAACTCTCCGGCGGCCAGCGCCAGCGCGTTGCGCTCGCCCGCGCGCTCGTCAACCAGCCCAAGGTGCTGCTGCTCGACGAGCCGCTCGGCGCGCTCGACCTCAAGCTGCGCGAGAACATGCAGGAGGAATTGAAGTCGCTGCAGAAAGTGCTCGGCATCACCTTTGTCTTCGTCACCCACGATCAGGGCGAGGCGCTGTCGATGGCCGATCGGGTCGCCGTGTTCAACGACGGCAAGATCATGCAGATCGGCACCCCGGAAGACATCTACCAGCGCCCGAAGACGCGCTTCGTCGCTGATTTCGTAGGCTCCTCCAACGTGCTGCCGCCGGATTTCGTCCAGCGCTATTCCGGCCAGCGTCGCTGGGGCAGTCTGCGCCCCGAATCCATCCGTATCGCGCGCGAGGCGAGCGGCGACGGCGTTGCCGCCCGCCTGGTCTCGACCAACTATCTCGGCGCGACCACCAGGCTGGCGCTCGATGCCGACGGCTTGCGGCTGCACGCCGTGGTGCCCGCGGGCGTCGCGCTGCCGGTGGAAGGCGAAGCCGTCATGCTCACCTTCAACCGCGATCAACTGCACTTGATGGATGAGCCGGCATGAGCATCGAGGCGACGATACCGTCGAAGGTTGCCCCCGCCATCCTGCCAGGCAGCGGCGGGCCGCGCGGCGCGCTGTCCGACCTCTTCTGGCGCCGGCCGAAGCTGTTGCTGCTGCTCATGCTGCTGCCGCCAGTGCTGTGGCTCGGCATCGTCTACGTCGGCTCGCTGTTCGCCCTGCTGGCGCAAAGTTTTTTCTCCATCGACGAGTTCTCCGGCCTCATCAACCGCGAGTTCACGCTGAAGACCTATGGCGACCTGTTCCAGGCCGCCAATCTCGACATCATCCTGCGCACGGTGACGATGGCGGCCCTCGTCACGCTCGCCTCGGCGATCATCGCCTTCCCCATCGCCTACTACGCGGCGCGCTATGCGCGCGGCCGCTGGAAGGCGCTGTTCTATCTTGGCGTCATGCTGCCGCTGTGGTCGAGCTACCTGGTCAAGGTCTATGCCTGGAAGCTCATCCTCGCTAAGGAAGGCATCCTCACCTGGCTGCTCGGCAAGCTGAACCTGTTGTGGCTGCTCGACGCCTGGCTGGCGCTGCCCGTCGTCGGCGGCAATTCGCTGTCGGTCTCCTTTACGGGCACCTTCATCGCCTTCGTCTATGTCTGGCTGCCGTTCATGATCCTGCCCGTCCAGGCGGCGCTCGAGCGCGTGCCGGGCAATCTGGTCGAGGCCTCGTCCGACCTCGGCGCCTCGCCCGGCCAGACCTTCCGCAACGTGCTGTTCCCGCTGGCGCTGCCCGGCATCGTCGCCGGCTCGATCTTCACCTTCTCGCTGACACTGGGCGACTACATCATCCCGCAGATCATCGGCACCTCGCGCCTGTTCATCGGCCAGGCCGTCTATTCGCAACAGGGCACGGCCGGCAACATCCCGCTCGCCGCCGCCTTCACCGTGGTGCCCATCGTCATCATGGGCTTCTACCTCTGGGGCGCCAAGCGCATGGGGGCCTTCGATGCGCTCTGACGGCTCGCCTTCCGCCCCGCTCGGCCTGAAGATCGCCGCCGCCTTCGGCCTGCTCTTCCTGCACCTGCCGATCCTGCTGATCTTCGTCTATGCCTTCACGACCGAGGAGAAGAGCTTCGTCTGGCCGCCGCCGGGGCTGACCACGCAATGGTTCGCCGTCACCTGGAACCGGCCGGATGTGTGGGAGGCGCTGTCGCTGTCGATCCGCGTCGCCGCCATCTCGACGGCGATCGCGCTGGTGCTGGGCACGCTCTGCGCCGCCGCCGTCTCGCGCGCGCGCTTCTTCGGCCGCGAGACCATCTCTTTGCTGGTCATCCTGCCGATCGCGCTGCCCGGCATCATCACCGGCATCGCGCTGCGCTCGGCCTTCGCGCTGGCCGACATCCCGTTCTCGTTCTGGACGATCGTGCTCGGCCACGCCACCTTCTGCGTGGTCGTCGTCTATAACAATGCCGTCGCGCGCTTCCGCCGCACCTCCGGCTCCATGATCGAGGCCTCGATGGACCTCGGCGCCGACGGCTTTCAGACCTTCAGGCATGTCGTGCTGCCCAACATCGCCACCGCGCTGCTTGCCGGCGGCATGCTCGCCTTCGCGCTGTCCTTCGACGAGGTCATCGTCACCACCTTCACCGCCGGCCAGCAGCAGACCGTGCCGATCTGGATGCTTGAGGAACTGATCCGCCCGCGCCAGCGCCCGGTCACCAATGTCGTGGCCATGGTCGTGGTTCTGGTGACGCTGCTGCCGATCCTCTTTGCCTATTACCTGACCCGCGACGGCGACCAGATCGCTGGTTCGGGCAAATGAAGAACAGCGAATAGGGAATAGCCAATAGCGAATAAGGGAAAAGTCGACCGCCAACCCTATTCGCTACTCGCTATTCGCTACTCGCTCCTGATCAAGGAGAAATCTTATGGACACCCAGATGCTGATCGGCTCGACCTTCGAGAAGGGCGCCGAGACCGAGGAGCCGATCCTCAATCCGAAGAACGGGGCGACCATTCTCAACCTGCCTGAAGCCAGCCCGGCGCAGATCGAGGCGGCTGTCAGTGCCGCCGAGCAGGCGTTCGTCAGTTGGTCGCGCACCACGCCGGCGCAGCGCTCCGGCTACCTCTTGAGGATTGCCGACCGCATTGAGGCCGAGGCCAAGGAATTTGCAGCACTGGAGGCGCTGAACTGCGGCAAGCCGATCAACGCCGTGCTCAATGACGAGATCCCGGCGATCGTCGACTGCTACCGCTTCTTTGCCGGTGCCGTCCGCTCCATGCCCGGCCAGGTCGCCGGCGAATACCTGCCCGGTCACACCTCGATGGTCAGGCGCGACCCGATCGGCGTCGTCGCCTCCATCGCGCCATGGAACTACCCGCTAATGATGATGGCCTGGAAGCTGGCGCCGGCGATCGGCGGCGGCAACACCGTCGTCTTCAAGCCGTCCGAGCAGACGCCGCTGACGGCGCTGAAGCTGGCCAGGATTCTCGCCGAGATCCTGCCGGAAGGCGTGGTCAACGTCGTGCTCGGCCGCGGCGAAAGTGTCGGCAACACACTGATCAACCATGCCAAGGTCAACATGATCTCGATCACCGGCGACGTCGCCACCGGCAAGAAGGTGCTGCAGGCGGCCGCCAAGTCGGTCAAGCGCACGCATCTGGAACTCGGCGGCAAGGCGCCTGTCATCGTTTTCGACGACGCCGATCTCGGCGCGGTGGTCAACGGCCTGCGCGCCTTCGGCTATTATAATGCCGGCCAGGACTGCACAGCCGCCTGCCGCATCTACGCCGGCAAGAAGGTCTACGAAAGACTGGTCGCCGATCTCTCCTCAGCCGTCTCGACCATCAGGTACAACCGCCCCGACGATACCGAAAACGAGATCGGCCCGCTGATTTCGCGCCGCCAGCGCGACCGCGTGTCGAGCTTCGTCGAGCGCGCCTCGGAGCTGAAGCACATCGAGATCACCACAGGCGGCAAGCCGGGCGAGGGCTCGGGTTTCTACTACCAGCCGACGGTCGTTGCCGGCGCGCTGCAGGAGGACGAGATCGTGCGCCGCGAGGTGTTCGGCCCGGTCGTCTCGATCACCCGCTTCTCGGAAGTCGACGAAGCGGTAAACTGGGCCAATGACAGCGACTACGGCCTTGCCTCGTCGGTGTGGACCAAGGATGTCTCGCGCGCCATGGCGACCGCCGCCCGCCTGCAATATGGCTGCACCTGGATCAACACCCACTTCATGCTGACCAACGAGATGCCGCATGGTGGGCTGAAGCAGTCCGGCTACGGCAAGGACATGTCGCTCTACGCGTTGGAGGACTACACCGCCGTCCGCCATGTGATGGTGGCGTATGGCTAGCGCCTAACCTCAGAAGCGTTCGGAAGTAAGGATGGAGGGGGGCCGCCATCCTTAAAGTATTCACCTAACCGGTTGCTGTCTGTTAATCCTGTTGAACTGTCGCCACATGGCGACAGACGGCAGATTTACTGAATATTCAACCTGTGCGAGCAGCTTTGCCGGCGGGAAACCGCACAGCGGGGGTTCGCGCATGACTGTCTCGAAGATCAAGCTGACAATGATCGGCGGCTTCTGCCTGCTGGTTGCCTTCTTCTGTGCCAGGGACATCATCGCCAAGAGCGGCTGGCCGCAAGTGCCGGCCGAGATCACGGCGGTCACGGTCGAATGCCTGATGGAATCGACCCAGCACAGGATCGTCTACAAGACGGTCAGCAGCGCCTCGATCCCATGCGAATTGGTTGAAGCATTCAAGTCGGTCCATGCCGACAAGGAATGGACGGTGAAACAGAAATTCACCGGCACCTTGCGTGTCGGCGCCGGCGCGGACGCCGTCGAGGCGACCATGGACTTGAACAAGAGCGGGGGGCGTGAGCCGCAGGTAGGCGACAAGCTCGTGGTTGTTCAGAATCCGGCGAAGGCGACCCAGGTCGAACGGGCCGGCATGACCGGAACGCGTGTCATGCTGGCCGTTGGTGCGGCGGCGCTCGGCGCCCTGCTCCTGTTCCTCGCGTTCAGGCGCCCGCGTCCGTCGTCCGCGAATGTGGCGGCCGCAGGCTTGCCGGGAGACAACGCCTCCGAGCGCGCGCGCCAGGCGGACGCCATGATCGCTGCGGCATTGGCCAAACAGGCTACCTTGAACAATCAGGGCCCGGCAGGCCGCCAGGCGGCCGCAGGGCTGGCGCGGGAAGCACGTCTTTCGGGTCAGCGCACGAGTTTCGGCCGCAAGAGCTAACCGACACCTGTCGCCCAAAAACCGTGAGCGGCTCTGGGCGACAGGCATCTAATTGGGGGCCAGCGCGGCTACTCGACGATCCGGAAGATCTGCCAGACATTGGTGCCCGATACGACAAAGGGCTCCATCGCCTTGCCCCATTTGGCATGCGCCTCGATCTTGCCGAGCTTGGCGAAGAATGCCTCCAGCTGGGCCAGGCTTTCGACCTCGTGGTGCGACTCGATCCGCGATTCATGCGCACCGATCGATCCGGTCATGATCTGGAACTTCAAATCGGCGATGCCGACCTGCGATCCGACCTCGCGCTCCCATTGCCGCATCATGTCGAGCACGGTCTGCTTGTGACCGAACTTGGCGTCGATCTGCCATCTGGCGCTGAACATCGTCGTTCTCCTCCGAGGTTGCGGCCCGAGCATGATCGCGAAAAACGCAATCCGGTTCGGAAAGGATCATGCTCCGACACTGGAATGGAGCCCCTCCCGCTTCGATCGGGATGGACAGGCTCCGCTGTTGAATTATCCGCAGTTCACCTACTCGTCCCAGGCCTGCACGACGGTCTGCCTCGCGATCTGGCCGTTCTTCAGCTCCAGCATCGCCGCGCAGAACACCTTGGTGCCGTCCGGATAGGCGCAGGCCTGGGTGAAGGCGAGGTTGGCGCCATCGGCGATGGTGGTGTCGACCTTATGGGTCATCGCCCGGCTGCAGATGTCGTCCCAGAAGGTGGTGATCGCCGCGCGGCCGCGGATTTCGCGCGGCTTGCTCGGCGGATTGTTGCGGTCGATCACCCGCACCAGCGCGTCGTCGGTGTAGAAGCTCGCCAGCAGCTTGCCGTCGCGGCCTTCGATTGCCTTCTTGATCGCAGCGCCGTCCACCAGTTGAGTTTTGGTCAGCATTTTCTCCTCCATGGCCCGCCGTCAGGCGGGACGTTCGATTGATCGGAGCGCTGCCCGGCACCAGCGCCGGGCAGGCGCATTTCCTCATTGCGACTTCGCCTTGACGGCGGCGAACAGGTCGTCGGTCTGCTTCTTGAAGGAGGCGAGATCGACCTGGCTGCCGTTGAGGATCGTCGACCAGTGGCGCACGATGGCCGCCATCGCGATCGCCTCCTTGATCTCCTCGTCGGTCGCGCCGTTGAGCTTGGCCGCCTCGGTGTGGAAGTAGATGCAGTACTGGCACGGAATCTGCGAGGCCACCGCAAGGCCCATCAGTTCCTTGGTCTTGCCGTCGAGCGCGGTGTTGGGATTGAGCTGCACGCCCTTGATCTCGGCCCAGGCGCCGGCAACCGCCACATCGGGCAGCGTCTTGAACATGTCGGGCACTGAACCGAGCGTCGCCTGGATGTCCTTGTAGGCAGCGGTGGCCGAGGCGTCTTCGGCTTTGGCGGGAGCAAGAGTGAAGACCGCGCCAATGCCTGCCGCGATCACCAGCGATTTGAATGTCCGGTTCGACTTCTCCATCTCATCCTCCATTGGCAGGTGGTTCGCGGCGAAATCCGCCTGTCCTGCATGGAGAAAATCCTAGCGCTCTGCCGCGCCGAGCCGCTTCGCCCAAAAGCGCCATGGCTCTCATGGCCCGTCCGGGCCAGTGTGCCTG
>NZ_RZSG01000059.1:0-16091 GCF_003997725.1 Mesorhizobium sp. M4A.F.Ca.ET.050.02.1.1 | reverse complement strand
TGATCGGCCTGCCCAATGCCGAGAAGCCGATCTTCCGCGCCTATTCGGTCGCCAGCCCGTCCTGGGACGACGAGCTGGAATTCTTCTCGATCAAGGTGCCGGATGGTCCGCTGACCTCCGAGTTGCAAAAGATCCAGGTCGGCGACACCGTCATCATGCGCCAGAAGTCAACCGGCACGCTGGTGCTCGACGCGCTGACGCCCGCCAAGCGCGTGTTCATGATCTCGACCGGCACCGGCATCGCGCCCTTTGCCAGCCTGCTGCGCGATCCCGACACCTATGAGAAGTTCGACCAGGTCATCCTGACCCATACCTGCCGCGACAATGCCGAGCTCACCTATGGCCAGGAACTGGTGGCGGCACTCGAGAGCGATCCGCTGATCGGCGAGCTGACCGGCGGCCGCGTCACCCTCTACAATTCCACCACGCGCGAAGAGTCGGCGCGCATGGGCCGCATCACCGCGCTGATCGGCTCGGGCAAGTTCTACACCGACCTCGGCATCGACAAGCTCAATCCCGAGACCGACCGCATCATGATCTGCGGCTCGATGCACATGCTGAAGGACGTCAAGGAACTGGCCGAAAGCCTCGGCTTCCAGGAAGGTTCGCTCAGCCATCCCGCCAGCTTCGTCGTCGAGCGCGCCTTCGTCGGCTGAGCCGTAGCCGGGAGGCTTCAGCTCCCGCTCAAATCCGTTTTGACCATGCGGTCAAAAATCAGCTGATTTCGCGGCCTTTTTCCGCTATGAGCCTTTTGAGGACTCGTGGAGCACTGCTTCACGGGCTATCTTCGTGCGTGTCGCCCAAAGCTGTCGAGTGGTCTTGGGGAACGACGCGCACGAAGCATTAAGCGCAAGCCGCTGAATGGAAGGGCAGGAGATGAGCAGCACAATCCGCGACGCCGACCTCGGCGCGTCCAAGGTCACCTCGCTGCCGGCGCGCGCCGCCGCCAACACGCCCGTGCCGCAAGGCCATATTGCGCGCAATCCCGGCATGCGGCTCGATCTCGGCTTCCTGGAATCGGTGCGCAGCGTCAACCGTTCGGCGCTGGAGCGCCGCGTCGCGACGCTGACCAAGCGACGCTCGATCAAGGCCGACAACCAGGCGGCCTGGCTGCTGCGCGCCGTCGCCTGCATGGACCTGACGACGCTGAACTCCAATGACACCGACGAGCGGGTGCGCCGGCTCTGCGCCAAGGCGATCAACCCGTTCCGCCGCGATATCGTCGAGGGGCTGGGCATAGAAGGCGAAACCATCCGGCCGGCCGCGGTCTGCGTCTACCATCCCTTCGTCGCCACGGCCGTCGATGCGGTGCGCGGCACCGGCATCCATGTCGCTGCCGTGTCCACCGCCTTTCCGCACGGCCTGGCGCCATTGTCGACGCGCCTGCAGGAGATCGAGGCCTCGGTCCGCGACGGCGCCGACGAGATCGACGTCGTCATCCCGCGCGGCCTGGTCTATGGCGCAAAATGGCAGGAGCTGTTCAACGAGATCGTCGCCATGCGCGAGGCCTGCGGCGACGCGCATCTCAAGGTCATCCTTGGCACCGGCGACCTCGCCACGCTGCGCAACGTCATGCTGGCCTCGATGGTGGCGATGATGGCGGGCGCCGACTTCATCAAGACCTCGACCGGCAAGGAGAGCGTCAACGCCACGCTTCCCGTCGGCCTCGCCATGGTGCGCGCCATCCGCGCCTATTTCGAGGAGACCGGCTACCTCATCGGCTTCAAGCCGGCCGGCGGCATTTCCACCGCCAAGGTCTCGCTCGACTGGCTGGTGCTGATGAAGGAAGAGCTTGGGCGACCGTGGCTGGAGCCGGAGCTGTTCCGCTTCGGTGCGTCCAGCCTACTCACCGACATCGAGCGTCAGCTCGAGCATCATTTGACCGGGCACTATTCGGCCAACCATCGCCACGCGATGGCCTAGCCCGCGAAGTCGCCCGCCAAGAACCAAAAACCTTCTGCGGTAGGAGCGCCCCATGAACATTCTCGAACGCTATCACGCCATGGAGTACGGCCCGGCGCCGGAGGCGCGCAACGAGGCGGATGCCTGGCTCGCTGGCCGCGACTTCTCCAAGGCGCTGTTCATCGGCGGCGAGTGGAAGGCAGCCGCCGGCGGCAAGACCTTCGAGACCAGCGAGCCGTCCTCCGGCAAGCTGCTCGCCAAGCTTTCGGATGCCGGCGCCGCCGACATCGATGCGGCGGTCGCGGCCGCCACGAAGGCGCTGCCGAAATGGAGCGCCAGCTCAGGCTATCAACGCGCCAAGGTGCTCTACGCCATCGGCCGCGCCATGCAGCGCCACCAGCGCCTGTTCGCGGTGCTGGAATCAATCGACAACGGCAAGCCGATCCGCGAGAGCCGCGACATCGACGTGCCGCTGGCCATCCGCCATTTCATCCACCATGCCGGCTGGGCGCAGGCGCTGGACAGGGATTTTCCCGATCACAAGGGTGTTGGCGTCGTCGGCCAGATCATTCCCTGGAATTTCCCGCTGCTGATGCTGGCCTGGAAGATCGCCCCGGCGCTCGCCGCCGGCTGCACGGTGGTGTTGAAGCCGGCAGAATTCACGCCGCTGACCGCTGTCCTGTTCGCGGAGATCTGCGAGCGTGCTGGAGTTCCCAAGGGCGTCGTCAACATCGTCCAGGGCGGGCCGGAAGCGGGTGCGGCGATCGTCAACCATCCCGGCATCCAGAAGATCGCCTTCACCGGCTCCTCCGAGGTCGGCAAGATCATCCGCAAGGCGACCGCCGGATCGGGCAAGAAACTGTCGCTGGAGCTCGGCGGCAAGTCGGCCTTCCTCGTGTTCGAGGACGCCGATCTCGACAGCGCCGTCGAGGGCCTGGTCGACGGCATCTGGTTCAACCAGGGTCAGGTCTGTTGCGCCGGCTCGCGCCTGCTGGTGCAGGAAGGCGTCGCCGATGCCTTCATCGCCAAGGTCAAGGTGAGGATGAGCCGGCTGCGTCTCGGCAGCCCACTCGACAAGAACACCGATATCGGGCCGCTGGTCGACCGCAGCCAGCTCGACCGGGTCAAGGGGCTGGTCGCCGAAGGAGCAAAACAGGGCGCCGTCTGCTGGCAGCCGGACGCGGCCTTGCCGTCTTCCGGCTACTACCACCTGCCGACGCTCGCCACCGGTGTTTCGCCGGCTAATATACTTGCCCAGGAAGAAGTCTTCGGCCCGGTGCTGGCAGTCATGAGCTTCCGCAACACCGAGGAAGCGATCGATCTCGCCAACAACACACGCTATGGGCTTGCCGCTTCGGTCTGGAGCGAGAACATCAACCTTGCGCTGCATGTCGCGCCACAGCTGAAGGCCGGCGTCGTCTGGGTCAACGGCACCAACATGTTCGACGCCGCCTGTGGCTTCGGCGGCTACCGCGAAAGCGGTTTTGGCCGCGAGGGCGGACGCGAGGGCATGTATGAATATCTGGCGGCGAAGCTGCCGCTCGGCCCGGTCATCAAGGCAGCGGCTGCCGCTTCAGCTCAGCCTGTTGAACAGGCCGATGGCACCGTCATCGACCGCACGGCAAAGCTGTTCATCGGCGGCAAGCAGGTCCGGCCGGACGGCAACTATTCGCTCGCCATCGCAACCTCCAAGGGCAGGCTTGCCGGCGAAGTGGGTCTCGGCAACCGCAAGGACATCCGCGATGCGGTTTCCGCTGCCCGCGCATGCAAGGCGTGGCCGGAGGCGACCGCATTCAATCGCAGCCAGGTGCTTTACTATCTGGCTGAAAACCTGTCCGGCCGCGCCGACGAGTTCGCCGCCCGTCTGGTCCAGCTGACCGGCGTGACGGCGAAGGCCGCGCGCGAGGAGGTCGAGCGGTCGATCGAACGATTGTTCCTCTATGCCGGCCTGACCGACAAGTTCGAGGGCCGCGTGCACCAGCCGCCGGCGCGCGCCGTCACGCTTGCCCTGCACGAGCCGGTCGGCGTCGTCGGCGTCGTGGCGCCCGACAATCAGCCGCTGCTCGGCTTCATCTCGCTGGTGGCGCCGGCGCTCGCCATGGGCAACACCGTGGTGGCCGTGCCTTCCGAGCGGCATCCGCTGCTCGCCACCGATCTCTATCAGGTAATCGAGTATTCCGACATTCCGGCTGGCGCCATCAACATCGTCACCGGCCGCAGCGCCGAGCTCGCCGGCGTGCTGGCCAAGCATGACGATGTCGACGGGCTCTGGGTATTCGCCGATGCCGAGACCTGCGCCAAGGCGGAGGCCGACTCCATCGGCAACCTCAAGCGCGTCTGGAGCGGCAATGGCCGCGGCCTCGACTGGGCATCGGACGACGCCGCCGGCGAGGCGTTCCTGCGCCGTGCCATCGAGGTAAAGAACGTCTGGGTGCCCTACGGCGATTGACACCTGACCGGTGCGGCGTTTGTCGCAGCCTTCGGGCTTGACGGGTTCGGAAATGTTCTTTACCGAGAAAAAACAATTGGCCTCCAGCAGACAGCGGCTCAGGCGGGACCATAGTGTCCGCCTGGCACATTGCGTCCCGCCTGGCTGCCGCTAAAACGCTCGCGAGAACCTGGAGAGAAAGAATGGCGGATCTGGCAGGCAAGGTGGTTGTTGTCACCGCGGCGGCGCAAGGCATCGGCCGGGCGAGCGCACTGGCTTTCGCCAAGGCCGGCGCCATGGTCCATGCCACCGACATCAACGAGGCGCTGCTCGCCGAACTCGCCAGGACGTCAGGCATCAAGACCCGCAAACTGGACGTGCTCGACGACGCGGCGGTCAACGCCGCGATCGCCGAGATCGGCCCGGTCGACGTGCTGTTCAACTGCGCCGGCTTCGTCCATGCGGGCTCGATCCTCGAGATGAAGGACGCCGACCTCGACTTCGCCTTCAACCTCAATGTGCGCGCGATGATCCGCACCATCCGCGCCGTGCTGCCGGGCATGCTGGAGCGCGGCGACGGATCGATCATCAACATGTCTTCGGTCGCCGGCGCCGGCAAGGGCGTGCCCAACCGTTTCGCCTATGGTGTCACCAAGGCCGCCGTCATCGGCCTGACTAAGGCGATCGCTGCCGACTATGTCGCCAAGGGCATTCGCTGCAATGCCATCTGCCCGGGCACGGTCGAGAGCCCATCGCTGCAGGACCGCATGCATGCGCAGGGGGATTACGAAGCGGCCCGCGCCGCCTTCATCGCCCGCCAGCCGATGGGACGCCTCGGCACGCCCGAGGAAATCGCCGATCTCGCCGTCTATCTGGCCGGCGCCACCTATACGTCAGGGCAGGCCTACAATATCGACGGCGGCTGGTCGATCTGACCTCGGTCCGGAACGGTCCGGATCGGTCCGGATCGAGAAGTCTGAAAATCCCGCGCGCCGGCTGCCAGAAGCGGCGTCCGTGCTTGCCCGGGACCGGCGCGATGGGTACGGTCCGCCCGGTTTCCGCAAGGGAGCCGTCGCCTCGGCGGAGAGTTTGCAAACGGCCACGGGCCGCAAGTAGGAGAAAAATCCAGATGAAACTGCTGCGCTATGGCGAGGTGGGGAGCGAACGTCCCGGCCTGCTCGATGCGGATGGGACGATCCGCGACCTCTCGGCCCATGTCGCCGACATTGGCGGCACGGCGCTTCATCCGGAATCGCTGGTTAAGCTGTCGAAGCTCGATGCGAAATCGCTGCCGGCGGTTTCCGGCAAGCCGCGCATAGGCGCCTGCGTTGCCGGCACCGGCAAGTTCATCTGCATCGGCCTCAACTATTCCGATCATGCCGCCGAGACCGGCGCCACAGTGCCGCCGGAGCCGATCATCTTCATGAAGGCGAGCTCGGCGATTGTCGGGCCAGACGACGATGTGCTGATCCCGCGCGGCTCGGTCAAGACCGACTGGGAGGTCGAGCTCGGCGTCGTCATCGGCAAGACCGCGAAATATGTCTCGGAAGCCGAGGCTCTGGATTATGTTGCCGGCTACTGCGTCTCGCACGACGTGTCAGAGCGCGCCTTCCAGGCCGAGCGCCAGGGCCAGTGGACCAAGGGCAAGAGCTGCGACACGTTCGGCCCGATCGGCCCCTGGCTGGTCACCAAGGACGAGGTGGCCGACCCACAGAACATCAAGATGTGGCTAACCGTCAACGGCAAGACGATGCAGAACGGCTCGACCAAGACCATGGTCTACGGCGTCGCCTATCTGGTCTCCTATCTCAGCCAGTTCATGTCGCTGCATCCGGGCGACATCATCTCCACCGGCACGCCGCCCGGCGTCGGGCTCGGCATGAAGCCGCCGGTGTTTTTGAAGGCCGGCGACGTGGTCGAACTCGGCATTGAGGGCATGGGCCAGCAGAAGCAGACGTTCAAGGCGGACGCGTAAGGCGCGACCTTGCCTTCTCCCCTTGCGGGAGAAGGTGGCCGCAAAGCGGCCGGATGAGGGGTGTGACGGATCTCGGCGCTGCCAAGCGCCCGGGATGCCTTCAATCCTAGAGGGCGCACTCCGCTGGAACACCCCTCCTCCGTCTCGGCGCTACGCGCCGATCCACCTTCTCCCACAAGGGGAGAAGGCGAGGTCGCGCCTACTTCAACACTCTCCCATCCGCTCCAAACCGATACGTCTTCGCCGGATCCGGCGTCGCATAGAGCGTCGAGCCCGGCTCGGCGTTGTAGACCCCGAAGATGCGCACGGTGAGCAGCCCGGCCTTCTCGCAGTCGAGATAGAGGTTGGTGTCGGCGCCGAGATGCTCGGCGTGCACCACCGTGCCCTTCCAGGCGCCTGATGTCGTGTCGACGGTCAGGTGCTCGGGCCGTACGCCGACGGTCTTCGCCGTCTCGCCGAGCCTGGCGCCGTCGATGAAGTTCATCTTCGGCGAACCGATGAAGCCGGCGACGAATTCATTCGCCGGCGAATTGTAGAGCTCCATCGGGCCGCCGATCTGCTCGATGCGGCCGGCGTTGAGCACTACGATCTTGTCGGCCAGCGTCATCGCCTCGACCTGGTCGTGGGTGACGTAGATCATCGTCGCCTTCAGACGGCGATGCAGCTGCGCGATCTCCAGCCTGGTGTTGACGCGAAGCGCTGCATCGAGGTTCGACAACGGCTCGTCGAAGAGGAACAGCTTAGGCTCGCGCACCACGGCGCGGCCGATGGCGACGCGCTGGCGCTGGCCGCCCGAAAGTTCGGCCGGACGCCGCTCAAGATAGGGCTCCAGAGACAGCATCGAGGACGCGACGCCGATGCGGCGGTCGATCTCGGCCGCCGGGGTGCCGGCCTGCTTGAGGCCGAGGCCCATATTGTTCTTCACCGTCAGATGCGGATAGAGCGCATAGGTCTGGAACACCATGGCGATGCCGCGCTTGGCGGGCGGCGTGACGGAGACGTCCTGGCCGTCGATCACAACCCGGCCCGAGGTCGAATCCTCAAGCCCAGCAATGACCCTCAGCAGCGTCGACTTTCCGCAGCCGGAAGGGCCGACGAAGACGACGAACTCACCGTCATTGACCTCTAGGTCGATGCCTTTCAGCACTTCGACCGGCCCGAAAGCCTTTTTCACTTTCTCGATGTTCAGCGAACCCACGGCGGACCTCCAAATTTATGCGTGGGCGCCAAGGCACCCCCCTCTGTCCTGCCGGACATCTCCCCCTCAAGGGGGGAGATTGGCAGCTTCGTCCAAGGCATCCGCCTTGCAACGTTGGTGATTGGCGAAAGTAGATGCGATAGTCGATCTCCCCCCTTGAGGGGGAGATGGCCGGCAGGCCAGAGGGGGGCAGTGCCGCGCCTGACCCTCGATAGCGATGCGAATGTCAAAGCCGCACCGCCTTCCCGCTGCGCACGCTCTCGTCGGCGGCGAGGCAGACGGCGAGCGACTTGACCGCGTCGTCCATGTGCCTGGTGAGGTCGATGTCCTCGCGGATTGCCTTGAGCAGGAAGGCCTGCTCGAGGTCGCAAAGCTCCTGGTGGCCGGGCTCGCCTGCCATCGAGAGCAATTCATCCTGTTTGGCGAATCTGCCGTCCGCCCCGGTCGCGGCGCTGTGCAAGCGGATGGTCGAGGTCTTGGTGTGGGTGTCGATGTCGTCGGATTTGATACCTTCCTTCATGACGATCGACACGCAGCCCTTGGGCGAGATGACGTCCTTCACGAAGAAGGCGGTCTCCGAGATCATCGGACCCCAGCCGGCCTCATACCAGCCGACCGAGCCGTCCTCGAACAGCACCTGCAAGTGGCCGTAATTGTACATCGAAGGCGCGACCTCGTCGGTCAGCCTGACCCCCATGCCGCGCACCTCGACCGGATTGGCATCGGTGATCTGCAGCATGACGTCGAGATAGTGCACGCCGCAGTCGACGATCGGCGACGTCGTCTGCATCAGCTGCTTGTGCGTGCCCCAGGTGTGGCCTGACGATTGCTGGTTGAGGTTCATGCGGAACACGTAAGGACCGCCGAGCTTGCGCGCCTCGGCGATCAGCCTGACCCAGGACGGGTGGTGGCGCAGGATGTAGCCGATCACCAGCTTCCTGCCGTTGGCCTTGGCGGCGGCGACGACGCGTTTGGCGTCGGCCACCGTGGTTGCCAGCGGCTTTTCGACAAAGACATGGCAGCCGGCCTCGAACGCTCGCACCGCATAGT
Organism: Mesorhizobium sp. M4A.F.Ca.ET.050.02.1.1; assembly: GCF_003997725.1. Taxonomy (NCBI): domain Bacteria; kingdom Pseudomonadati; phylum Pseudomonadota; class Alphaproteobacteria; order Hyphomicrobiales; family Phyllobacteriaceae; genus Mesorhizobium; species Mesorhizobium sp. M4A.F.Ca.ET.050.02.1.1. The sequence goes on along the minus strand of NZ_RZSG01000059.1, from coordinate 7,538 downwards.
CGGCATGACTGTCGGAATAGGTGGCGATCGCGGCAACATCAGGCTTCTCCTCACGCAACGCGTCCTCGAAGGAACGCCTGATGCCGTAGCCCGAGAGCCCTTCCGGCAGCGGCACGTCGGAGCGGTTGACGAGTGCGGCGATCTCGAAGCCCGGATTGGTGTGATAGGCCAGCGCATGGCTGCGGCCCATATTGCCGAGCCCTGCGACGACAACGCGAAGAGGTTTTTGCGAACTCACTTCACGGCTCCCGAGGTGATGCCGCGGATCAGCTGCCGCGAGAAGATGACGTAGAGGATCAGCACCGGCAGGATCGCCAACGACAGCGCCGCCAGGATCGCGTTCCAGTTGGTGACGAACTGGCCGAGAAAGAGCTGCGCGCCGAGCGTCACCGTCTTGGTCTCTTCAGATGGCGCGAGGATCAGCGGGAACCACAGATCGTTCCAGATCGGGATCATGGTGAAGACGGCGACCGTCGCCATGGACGGGCGCACCAGCGGCAGCACCAGCCGGAAGAAGATCGTGTATTCCGACAGCCCGTCGATGCGCCCCGCGTTCTTCAGGTCGTCCGACACCTGCTTCATGAATTCCGACAGGATGAAGATGGCGAGCGGCAGGCCCTGCGCGGTGTAGACCAGGATCAGCGCCGTCAGCGTGTTGACCAGCCCGCTTGCCACCATCAGCTGCAGGATGGCGACGGTGCCGAGGCGGATGGGGATCATGATGCCGAGCGCGAGATAGAGCCCCATCATCGTGTTGCCGCGGAAGCGGTATTCCGACAGCGCGAAGCCGGCCATGGCGCCGAACAAAAGCACGAAGAACAGCGAGGCGACAGTGACGACGAGGCTGTTCTGGAAATAGTGGATGAAGTCACCCTGGCCGATCACCGTGGTATAGCCGATCAGGTCGAAGGTCTTCGGTGTCGGCGGCGTCAGCGGCGCGCCGAAGATGCCCGCGCGGGATTTGAACGAATTCATGATCACCAGGATCACGGGAAACAGCGCGATGGCCGTATAGGTCAACAGGACCGCGTGGGCACCGATGGTGCGGGGAAGCGAATGGGTTGCAGTGCTCATGGCTCGCCTCCTCAGAACTGGTAGCGACGCAGGCGCGTCTGGATGAGGAACAGATAGACGCAGACGCCGCCAAGGATGATCAGGAACATCATCGTGGCGATGGCAGCGCCCATGTTGGGATCGCCGATCTGCAGCTGGAAGCCGAAGAAGGCGCGGTAGAGGAAGGTGCCGAGGATGTCGGTCGAATAGTTCGGCCCGGCGAGCGCCCCTTGCGCCGTGTAGATAAGGTCGAAGGCGTTGAAATTGCCGACGAAGGTCAGGATCGAGATGATGCCGATAGACGGCAGGATCAGCGGCAGCTTGATCTTCCAGAACTGCGCCATGCCGGTGACGCCATCGCATTCGGCGGCCTCGATCACCTCGTCAGGGATCGACAGCAGCGCGGCGTAGATCAGCATCATCGGGATGCCGACGAACTGCCACACCGAAACCAGGCTCAGCGCCGTCAGCGCATACTCTTCCTTGCCAAGCCACGGCGTAAACAGGCTTTTCAGGCCGACAAGGTCGAGCAGGTGCGGCGCCACGCCCCACAGCGGCGACAGGATCAGCTTCCAGGCGAAGCCGACGATGACGAAGGACAGGATGGTCGGCACGAAGATCGCCGTGCGGTAGAAGGCGGCGAACCTCAGCCGCGGGCTGGAGAGAAGTGCCGCCAGCAGGACGCCGATCGGGTTCTGCACCAGCATATGGATGATGAAGAACCAGACATTGTTCCTCAGCGCATTCCAGAAGCCCACTGACCAGTTAGGGTCGCCGAACAGCGTGCGGAAATTGGCGAGTCCGACGAAGACCTGGGACTGCTCGATGTTGCGGAACAGCGACAGCTGCAGCGTGCCGGCAAGCGGCAGGATCATGATCGCCGTGTAGACGAGCACGGCCGGCGCCAGGAAGACGGCGATGTGCCAGCGGATCGGTCTTTTCGGTCGTGTTTCTGCGGCCATGAGTTCGGTCCCCGCCGTTCAACGTCTTGGCGAAATGGTTGACGGCAGCGCTGCCCCTCACCCTTACCCTCTCCCCGTGAAGGAGAGGGGGGCGCCGGCGGTGCGGCAAGTCCCTTCTCCCCGTCACTATACGGGGAGAAGGTGCCGGCAGGCGGATGAGGGGCGGCGCCGTCGTTTGCGGTCGATGCTATTGAAAACCGCAGGGCCATTCACTCGGAACGACCCTGCTTGCTGCCCGAGGCTTTACTTCGCCGGCTTGTACCAGCTGTCGAGACCGTCCTGCAGCTTCTTGGCGGCCGCTTCCGGCGTGTCGGTGCCGTTGATGACATTGGCCGATTCAACCCAGGTCTCGTTCTCGAGGTTCGGCGTGCCGCGCCCCAAAATCTGGTAGGTCGAGCGGATCGTGGACTTGCACTTGCCGCGCCAGGAGACGAATTCCTGCGCCAGCGGGTCTTCCATCTTCACCGGCGTGCTGTTCAGGCTGAAGAAGCCCGGAAGCGCGTTGGCGTAAATGGTGGCGAAGTCCGGCGAGGCGACCCAGGACAGGAACTTCTTGGCCGCATCGGCGTTCTTCGACGCTGCGTTCAGACCCATGCCGATATCGGTGTGGTCGGAGATGTAGCAGGTGTCGCCGGCCTTCTGCACCGGCGGCGGGAAGGCGCCCATCTTGAACTGCGCCTGGGTGTTGAACAGCGCGATTTCCCACGAGCCGGCCGGGTAGATGGCGGCGCGGCCGAGCGTGAACAGGTTCTGGCTGTCCGGATAGGTCTGGGCCTCGAATCCATCGCCGAGATAGGGCTTCCACTTGGCCAGTTCCTTGTAGGGCTCGACCCAGTCGGCGTCGGTCAGCTTCTGCTCGCCCTTGATCAGTGCCTGGCGGCCTTCCTCGCCCTTCCAGTAGTTCGGGCCGATGTTCTGGTAGCCCATGGTCGCGGCTTCCCAGAGGTCCTTGGTGCCCATCGCCATCGGGATGTAGGTGCCGTCGGCCTTTATCTTGTCGAGCGCGGCGTAGAACTCCTCATTGGTGGTCGGCACCTTGATGCCGAGCTTGTCGAAGGCGTCCTTGTTGTAGATGAAGCCGTGGATGACCGAAGCCATCGGCACGCAGAACGTCGCCTTGCCGTCGTCGGTCTGCCAGGCAGACTTGGCCACGGGAGAGAAATTCTCCATGCCCGGCAGCGCCGACAGATCGGCGAGATTGCCCTTCTGGTAGAGCACCAGCGACTTGTCGAAGGGGCGGCAGGTGATCAGGTCGCCCGCCGAGCCAGCGGTGAGCTTGGCGCCGAGCGCGGCGTCATATTCGGTCGGCGCCGACGGCGCGAACACCACCTTGATGCCCGGGTTCTTGGCTTCGAAGGCCGGGATCAGCTTGTCCTTCCAGATGGTCAGGTCGTCGCCGCGCCAGCTTTCGATGTTGAGGGTAACGTCATCGGCATAAGCCATCCCGGCGGTGCCGAGAATGCTGGTGCCGAGCAGAAGGGCCGTCAGTAGTTTGGTCGTCATGTTCAGTCTCCCTGTTGACCTTTTTCAGGTTCGGTTTGGTGAGAACAGAGGCCTAGCGCCCCTTGCTCCCCTCGATCGCGGAAAGGGCCGGCCGGAGTTTCTGGCCGGTCTCTTCCAGTATCTTCTCGGCCGTGTCGGCGTTGGCGGCGCCGGCGGCGAGCAGAATGGCGGTCTTGACTACGCCGCCACTCTTTTCGAGCTGGCGCGCGGCATCCTCGCGGCCGCGCCCGCTGATGGCGGCGACGATGCGGACTGCGCGGTCGCGCAGCTTGATGTTGTCGGCTGTGAGGTTGACCATGTAGCCGTCATGGACATGGCCGAGATGGACGGCGGCGAGCGTCGACAGCATGTTGAGCGCGATCTTCTGGGCGGTGCCGGCACCCATGCGCGTCGAGCCGGCGATCAGTTCCGGCGGCGTCTCGAGCACGATCGCGACATCGGCCAGCCGGAAGAGCGGCGCATCTTTGTTGTTGGCGATGGCGATGGTCGCGGCGCCTCGGCTCCGCCCATCCTCGAGTGCGGCGACCGCATAGGGCGTCGAGCCGCTGGCGGAGATGGCGATCAGGCAGTCGCCCTCGCCGATTCCGGCGGCGGCGACCGCGGCCGAGGCCTCATCGGTGTCGTCCTCGGGTCCGCCGGCGAGTGTATGGAAGGCCTCGTCGCCGCCGGCGATCAGAATGGCGATGCGGTCGCGCCCGATGCCGAACGTGCCTGGCAGTTCCAGAGCATCGGCCAAGGCCATAAGGCCCGAGCTGCCGGCGGCCGCATAGGCGAGCCTGCCGCCACCCTTAAGACGGTCGGCGATAATTTCGGCGGCTGCCGCTATCGAAGGAATGGCGCCGCGCACGGCCCTGGCGGCCTCGATCTGCGCATCGGCGAGAAAGGAAAGGATGGCGTCCGGGGCCTGGATATCCAGCCCCTCGGCATTCTGGTGACGCGCTTCGGTGCGCTTCTCGGCCATCCGATGTCCTCCAACTGACAAAACAATACCAAAAAAATACCACTTGTCCACATCGATTAACGAATTCGTTGCCTCAAAATCGTCTTGCCGGCAAAATATCGTGGTTTTTCAATAAAATACGCCTTAATCTTTTTGAAAGCGAAATTAACTCTTGGCTATTGGTATTTTATTGGTATTATCCGTCCGGAGGAGAAATCGCGTGAATTTCGTACTTGGCATCGATGGCGGCGGCACCAGCTGCAGGGCGGCCCTTGCGACCGCTGACGGCGTCGTGCTTGGCCGCGCCAAAAGCGGCGCCGCCAACATCCGCACCGACCTCACCGGCGCCAGGACCAACATCGTCGAGGCGGCAAGGCAGGCCTTCGTCGCCGCCGGCAAGGATCCGGAACTCATCCCGCAAACGCCCGCCATTCTCGGCCTCGCCGGCGCCAATGTCGGCACTTACAGGCAGCAACTCGAAGCGATCCTGCCGTTCAGCGCCAGCCGCGTCGAGACCGACGCCGAGATCGCGCTGGAGGGTGCGGTCGGGCCCAGCGACGGCGCCATGGCCATCCTCGGCACCGGCACCGCCTATATGGCGCGCAAGGCGGGCAAGTCACGCGCCATTGGCGGCTGGGGTTTTCAGGTCGGCGACCAGGGCAGCGGCGCGCGCATCGGCCGCGACCTGCTGGAGCAGACACTGCTCGCCTATGACGGCATCCGTCCAGCCTCGCCGCTGACCGCGGCGATGCTCGCCGTCTTCCGCAACAACCCCGAGGACGTCGTCGAGTTCACCACCAATGCCAAGCCCGGCGATTTCGGCGGTTTCGCGCCAAAGGTCTTCGACCATGCCGCCAAGGGCGATCTTGTCGCCAACTGGATTCTCGACAAGGCGGTTGCCGATGTCGAAGCCTCGCTCGGGGCGCTCGATCTTGCCGGCAATGCGCCGCTCTGCCTGCTAGGCGGCCTGGCGCCGCTCTATGCGCCGCGGCTTTCGGCGCGCTACCAGGCTCTGCTGAAGCCGGCGCTCGACGATGCGCTGGGCGGCGCCGTGCAGATGGCGGTGCGCATCTTTGCGCGCGGTTCGGAGGTTGCCCAATGAGCGCCGCCGACCAGATTTTCGCCATGCTGAAGGAATCGTCGCAGAGCGGCGCGCCGCTCTATCTGCAGCTCAGGAAGAGCATCGAGGAAGCGGTCAACCGCGGCCTGATCGGGCCGGGCGACGCGCTGCCGTCGGAGCGCGACATCGCCAGCAAGGCCGACATCTCGCGCGTCACCGTGCGCAAGGCGGTGCAGGATCTGGTCAAGGGCGGCATCCTCGTCCAGCGCCACGGTTCCGGCACCTTCGTCGCGCCGCGCATGGAGCGCGTCGAGCAGTCGCTGTCCAGGCTCACCTCGTTCACAGAAGACATGGCGCGGCGCGGCATGGTGGTGCGCTCGGCCTGGCTCGATCGCGGCCTCTACGCGCCTTCGCCCGACGAGACAATGGTGCTCGGCCTGTCGTCGAACGAGCTGGTGGCGCGGGTGGCGCGCCTGCGCATCGCCAACGACACGCCGCTGGCGATCGAGCGCGCCGCGCTCTCGGCCAGCGTGCTGCCCGATCCCGAGGCGATCGGCACTTCGCTCTATGCCGCACTGGAAATGACCGGCAACCGGCCAGTGCGGGCGGTGCAGCGCATTTCCGCCGCTAATCTCGGCGATGGCGATGCGCGGCTGCTGGAAGTACCGCCCGGGATTGCCGGCCTGCATATCGAACGTATTTCCTATCTTGCGAGCGGCAAGGTGATCGAATTCACCCGCTCGATTTACAGGGGCGACGCTTACGATTTCGTCGCCGAACTCCGGCTGACCGGGCCGGGAGAGGAGAGCCGGCCATGAGCGCGACCATCACCCATATGCGGCGCGAGATCGAAGAGATCCCGGAAGCAACCGCCCGCCTGCTCGACGGTTCGGCGGCGGTGCTGACCGAGGCCGGGCGCGGTATCCGCGAGCGCGATCCGAGTTTCGTCGTCACCGTCGCGCGCGGCTCATCCGACCATGCCGCCACCTTCATGAAATACGCCGTCGAGCTGACCGCCGGCCTTGCCGTCGCCTCGGTCGGCCCGTCCATCGCCTCGATCTATGGCGCTAGGCTGAGGCTCGCCGGCTCCGCCTGCCTGGCGATCTCGCAATCGGGCAAGAGTCCCGACATCGTCGCCATGGCGGAGACGGCCAGGGCCGGCGGCGCGCTCACCGTCGCCATCACCAACACCGCCGATTCGCCGCTGGCGCGCGCCTCGGACTTTGCCATCGACATCCTCGCCGGACCGGAGCGCAGCGTCGCCGCGACCAAGACCTTCGTCAATTCGGCCGTCGCTGGCCTGGCGCTGATGGCGCATTGCACCGGCGACGAGGCGCTGCTTGCGGCATTGGCGCACCTGCCCGAGCATTTCGAGAAGGCAATCGCCTGCGACTGGATGGCGTTGGCCGGCCCACTGGAGACGCCGCGGTCGCTGTTCATCCTCGGTCGCGGCCCGTCGGCGGCGATGGCCAACGAGGCGGCGCTGAAATTCAAGGAGACCTGCGGCATGCATGCCGAAGCCTACAGCGCGGCCGAGGTCATGCACGGACCGCTGGCGCTGGTCGGGCCGGGCTTTCCGGTGCTGGCGCTCGCCGCCCGCGACGCTTCCGAACCCTCGGTCGCCGAGGCCGCCGACAGTCTGGCCGGCAAGGGCGCCGCCGTGTTCGTGACATCCGATAAGGCAAACAAGGCACTGGCCCTGCCCCATGTGGCGACCGGTCATCCGCTCACGGATCCGCTGACACTGATCGTGTCCTTCTATGGCTTCGTCGAGGCCTTTGCCCGGCACCGCGGCCTCGATCCCGATACGCCGCGCAATCTGCGCAAGGTGACGGAAACCGTATGAGCGACCGTTTTGCCCTCACTGGCGCCCGCATCTTCGACGGCGCCGACTGGCACGACAATGCCGCCCTCGTCGTGAGCGGCGGCCATGTCGAGGCCATCCTCCCCGCCGGCGCCCTTCCGTCCGGCGTCGCCAGCATCGAGACCGGCGGCGGCCTGCTTGCGCCAGGCTTCGTCG
>NZ_RZSG01000599.1:0-3747 GCF_003997725.1 Mesorhizobium sp. M4A.F.Ca.ET.050.02.1.1 | reverse complement strand
CGATCGGCCCTGATCAGGCCGGCCTCGGCAAGCGAACGCAACGCGGGGTTGAGGTGGAGCGCCTTGCCATGCGCCGGTCCCGTGGTGTTCACCACGGTGTCGAATTGCAGCGTCTCGATCTGCTTTTGGCCGCGCCGCCGCAGGCTAACCGCCAGGCGATCCCCGTCCTGCTTCGAGGCCACCAGACTGGCCGCGATGTTGTCGAACGTGCCCTCGGCACGGCGGCGCTCGAGCACGCTGGCGACCTGCGGCGCGATCCTGAAGCGATGCACGTCCCAGAAGACGCGCAGCCGGCGCACCAGCCGCATGCGTTCTTCAGTGCCGAGCGCAGACCACACCAGCGGTCCCTGCAAGCGAAGCTGATCGAAGACCGACTGCCAGTTGACGCCGGCGGCCTCGGCTGCCGCCAATGTCGAACGAACGCGCTCGAGCAATGCAAGCGCGGTGCTGGCCGGCGCCGAGACGAAATCGCCGAACGGTTCGCCGCGAACATCCGGATGCCCGCGCGAGCGCAGCCCATGCCGCGACACGGCCAGGATGCGGCCGCGATGGCCGCGGCGGTCGAGCTCGGCGACGGTGTCGGCCGAGGTCAGGCCGGAGCCGACGATCAACACCGACGCCCCGGGAGCGATCGAACCGAGCGCATCCCGGGCATACACATCGGCAACGAAGCCGCGCGTGGCGGCGACCGGCTTCAGGAAGGCAGGAACATCGGGCGACGGGTGCGTCATGGCAAGAACGACCACGTCGGCCGAGATCGGCTGATCCGAGGTGAAAACAGTCCAGCCGCCGTCGCTGCTGCGCCTCACCTTCCGCACGTCGTCACGCAGGTGGCGGACCGCTCCAGTCTCGACAAAAGGCGCCAGCTGTTCGGCGACATAGCGGCCGAAGACCCGCCGCCTCGGAAAGACGTCGCCGTTGCGCCAGACCGAGTCCGGATCGCGCCCGACTTCACCGTCGTGGGCGAGCCAGCGCAAGAAATGCTCGGGCTCGTCCGGGACCAGGCTCATCCTGGCCGCGGGAACGTTGACGCGATGCGACGGCTCCTCGCTGGAATAGGCTAGCCCGCCACCCAGGAACGGGCGCGGCTCGATCACCGTGACGGATGCATGCGGACGCTGCCTGGCCAGGTGCCAGGCAACGGCCGCGCCCGAGAAACCGCCACCGAGGATGGCGATATGGCTTCGCGGCCGGGGCGGCAGCGCGTTCACGATGCGCTGGCGAGCGATTTCGGCCGATGGTCGCCGGCGATGGTCTCGCCGAACGGACCCGTATTGACGGAGGAACCTGCGACCTTGACCAGGTGGTCGGTCGGCAAATGCGGCAGCACCAGCTCGCCGAAGCGATAGGCTTCCTCGAGATGCGGATAGCCCGACAGGATGAAGGTGTCGATGCCAAGCCGGCGGTACTCGTCGATGCGCTGGGCGATCGTGGCGGGATCGCCGACAAGTGCCGTGCCGGCGCCGCCCCGCACCAGCCCGACGCCGGCCCAGAGGTTCGGCGCGATCTCGAGCTTCGACCGGTCGCCGCCATGCAGCGCGCTCATTCGCGCCTGGCCGACAGAGTCCATGCGGGCAAACACCTTCTGCGCCGAGGCGATGGTCGCATCGTCGAGCCGGCTGATCAGCCGGTCGGCGGCCGCCCAGGCTTCCGCCGTCGTCTCGCGGGCGATGACATGCAGGCGGATGCCGAAGGAGAGCTTGCGGCCCGCCTTGTCGGCGAGCTTGCGCACGCCGTCGAGCTTACGCTCGACATCGGCCGGCGGCTCGCCCCAGGTCAGGTACTTGTCGATTTCCTCGGCAGCCACGACGGACCCGGCGTCGGACGAGCCGCCGAAATAGAGCGGCGGATAGGGCGCCTGGACCGGCGGGAACAGCAGCCGGCCATCCTCGATGTGGAAATGCCGGCCCTCGTGCTCGACCGTCTCGCCACGCAGCAGCCGCTTGTAGACCTGCAAGAACTCCTGCGTCACCTCGTAGCGCTCGGCATGCGACAGGAAGATGCCGTCGCCCTTGTTTTCAAGCGGATCGCCGCCGGTGACGACGTTGATCAGCAGCCGGCCATTGGAGATGCGGTCGAGCGTCGCCGTCATGCGCGCGGCAAGCGTCGGCGATTGCAGGCCCGGCCGCACCGCGACCAGGAAGCGCAGCCGTTTCGTCAGCGGCGCCAGCGCCGAGGCGACGACCCAGGAATCCTCGCATGACCTACCGGTCGGCAAAAGCACACCATGGTAGCCAAGCGTGTCGGCCGCTTGCGCCACCTGGGTCAGATAGTCGAGATCGACCGCCCTGCCACCTTCGGATGTTCCGAGATATCGGCTATCGCCATGCGTCGGCAGGAACCACAGCACCTTGATGCGATCGGGAATTTCGGCACTCATGTCTATTGTTCTCAAGAGACTAACTCCAGTTCGTGACAGCGGCTAACTGCTATCATCAAGCATAAAGTCTAGGATTGTTGAGATTGTACCTTCTATTTCGGGGCTGGATCCTGGAATTCTTTATCAAACACCTGATTTTCCTGCGGAATGGCAGCGCGCGCTAACCAACGAGTTGAGCGTCATCGCGTTAACGTCTTCGGCGCCGGGGTATCTTCCCGCCGGTTGGAAGACGGTTCTAGGCGACGGCTATGATTTGGTAGACGAACAATCTTGCGAGTTGGACTCGCAAGCCGGAATTGTTTTCTGCGCATGGCGGCTGGATCGGGGGGGGGCGGATCCGGTCGACGAGGTCACTGCGACCAGTACTGCCAGGCCCAGTAAAAACTTTCGTCGCGTGGCGGCAGGCGATCGCGCTCGGGGTCCAGCCGCACCGGCGCCGGCGATCTCGGTTCGTTCAGCGGCGTCTCCGACGCCACGGCTTCCTTTGTGCTGGCAAGCAGCCAGTCGCCGACCTGGGCGAAAAGCACGGCGGTGGAATGGGTCATCATCATTCTCCTTGTTTCGCTCAGTCCTTGCCCGCCCAGGGAACCAGCGCGCGCTCGACCCTGCGGATGACGAACTCCAGCGCGAAGGCGATGGTCGCGATCACCAGGATGCCCATCACCACCACGTCGGTCACCAGGAACTGCGCCGCCGACTGGATCATGAAGCCTAGCCCGCGTGTGGCCGCCACCAGTTCGGCGGCCACCAGCGTCGACCAGCCGGCGCCGAGCGCGATGCGCAGGCCGGTGAGGATCGAGGGCAAGGCGCTGGGCAGCATGACATGGCGAACGACCTGCCTCCGCGTCGCGCCGAGCGAACGCGCTGCGTCGATGCGCTCGCGCGAGACGCCGCGCACCCCGGCGGCGGTCGACAGCGCCACCGGCGCCAGCATGGCGATCGCGATCACCAGGATCTTCGACGGTTCTCCAATGCCGAACCAGATGACGATCAGCGGCAGATAAGCGAGCGGCGGGATCGGGCGCAGGAATTCGAGCAGCGGATCGAAGAGGCCGCGCCCGATCTGGCTGATGCCGATGGCGAGCCCGACCGGAACGCCGATGACGATGGCCGCGATCAGCGCCGCGAACACGCGCCAGAGGCTGGCGGCGACATGCTGGAGCAGCGTCGCATCGACGAAACCGTCGCGGGCGACTGTGACGAACTTTGCCCAGACGGCGGCGGGCGACGGGAGGAAGACCGGTGACACCAGCTGCAGCTCGGCCGATGCAGCCCATGCCGCCAACAGCGCAAGAAGGGTGATCGCGCTGATCAGGCGCGCTGAAACGCCCCTGCGGTTCCGCCGCGGCCGCGACCATGGCACCGAC
>NZ_RZSG01000598.1:0-3748 GCF_003997725.1 Mesorhizobium sp. M4A.F.Ca.ET.050.02.1.1 | reverse complement strand
CGAAATGGGGCCGCTCGCAACCTTGCGCCAGCGCGAACGGATCGAGACGATCGTCGCCGAAAGCCTGGCCGGCGGCGGCCGGCTGATCACCGGCGGCGCACGGCCCGAGGGCAAGGCGGGCGGCTTCTACTACGCGCCGACGATCATCGAGGCGCAGGATCAGGCGCTCGTCTGCGTGCGTGAGGAACTGTTCGGACCGGTGCTGAGCGCGCTCGCCTTCGACAGCGAGGCGGAGGCGCTGGCGCTCGCCAACGACACGCCCTTCGGCCTCGCGTCGGGTGTCTTCACCACCAACCTCGCCAGGGCGCATCGCATGGCCCGCGGCATCCATGCCGGCGTGGTCTGGGTCAACACCTACCGCGCCGTCTCGCCGCTGGTTCCGTTCGGCGGCTATGGCCTCTCCGGCCTCGGCAGAGAAGGCGGCCTCGACGCCATCCGTGACTACACGCGCTCGAAATCGGTGTGGATCCGCACATCGGACGAGCCGATCCCCGATCCCTTCGTCATGCGCTGAGGCGGCCTGTCGACGGTGCACTGAAGAACAAGAAACGGAACACACAAAGTCAGAGGAGAACGACATGAAACTGATTTTCGCCGGCATCCTTGCCGGTCTGATTGCAACGACGGCCGCCAAGGCCGGGGAAATGGTGTTCACCAGCTGGGGCGGCACGACCCAGGAAGCCCAGACCAAATCCTGGGCTGAGCCGTTCACCGCTTCGGCCGGCGTCAAGGTGCTGCAGGACGGCCCGACCGACTACGGCAAGCTGAAGGCCATGGTCGACGCCAAGAACGTCACCTGGGACGTGGTCGACGTCGAAATGGACTTCGCCATCAAGGCGGCCAAGGACGGGCTGCTCGAGCCGATCGACTTCGCCGTCGTGCCGAAGGACGATCTCGATCCGCGCTTCAGCAACGAGCACGCAATCGGCAGCTTCTACTATTCCTTCGTGCTCGCCTGGAACAAGGGCGCGGTCCCCGGCGAGCCGGCCGGTTGGGCCGACATGTTCGACACCAAGAAATTTCCCGGCAAGCGCACCTTCTACAAATGGTCGGCGCCAGGCGTCATCGAGATCGCGCTGCTGGCAGACGGCGTGCCGGCCGACAAGCTCTATCCGCTTGACCTCGACCGCGCCTTCAAGAAGCTCGACACCATCAAGTCCGACATCGTCTGGTGGGGCGGCGGCGCCGAGTCGCAGCAGCTGATCGCCTCCGGCGAGGCCGCCTTCGGCCAGCTCTGGAACGGCCGCGTCTTCGCGCTGGAGAAGGACGGCGCCGATGTCGGTGTCTCCTGGAACCAGAACCTCACCGCCGCCGACGTTCTCGTCGTCCCGAAGGGCGCCAAGAACAAGGACGCCGCCATGAAGTTCCTCGCCGCGGCGTCCAGCCCGACCGGCCAGGCGAAATTCGCCGAGGCGAGCGGCTATGCGCCGATCAACACCAAGGCCAAGGCCGAGATGCCCGCCGACGTGGTCAAGGGCCTGCCCGACGCCCATGTCGACGGCCAGATCAACCTCGACATGAACTACTGGGCCGAGCATCGCGACGAGATCGCCACGCGCTGGTACGCCTGGCAGGCGAAATGACGCCCGCCTTCTCGTGACAGAAGCGGGACGGCTTCCGCCGTCCCGCTTCGCAACCCGGGATACCGCTATGTCGGTGGAAATTGAACAGAGCATCGCCAGAATGCGTCTTCCGGCAGGCGTCGGCGGCCTGCTGCCGGCGCTGACCTTGATCGGGCTCTTCTTCGTCGTGCCGGTTTTGGCGCTGCTCCTGCGCAGCGTCACCGATCCGGCTCCCGGCCTGCAGAATTACGCTGCGCTGCTCGGCGACGGCACCTACGCGCGGGTGTTCTTCAACACCTTCCTCGTCGCCTTCGTCGTCACCATCGTCACCGTGCTCGTCGCCTTTCCGGTCGCCTGGATGCTGGCGATCATGCCGCCGGCCCTCGCCTCGATCCTGTTCGGCATCATTATCCTGTCGATGTGGACCAATCTCTTGACCCGCACCTATGCCTGGATGGTGCTCTTGCAGCGCACTGGCGTCATCAACCGGGCGCTGATAGCGACCGGCATCACCGACCAGCCGCTGCCGCTCATCAACAACCTTACCGGCGTCACCATCGGCATGGTCTACATCATGCTGCCGTTCATGATCCTGCCACTGGTCGGCACTCTGCGCGCAATCGATCCAATGACGCTTCGCGCGGCAGCGCTTTGCGGCGCCAGCCCGCTCGCCGCCTTTCGCCGCATCCTGTTGCCGCTCTCGCTTCCTGGCATTGCCGCCGGCGGGCTGATGGTCTTCGTCATGTCGCTCGGCTATTTCGTCACGCCGGCGCTGCTCGGCGGCACGTCGAACATGATGCTCGCCGAAATGATCGCGCAGATGATCCAGTCGCTGCTCAACTGGGGCCTCGGCAGCGCCGCAGCCTTCATCCTTCTGGTCGTCACCATGGCGCTCTACGCGCTGCAACTGCGCCTTGTCGGCTCAAAACGAGCCGCGGGAGGCGCCTGATGCTGCTCGACTACGACCGCCTGGGCTGGCTGAAGGTTGCACTGCTGACCTTCACCGCGCTCGTCGCCGCCTTCCTGCTGCTGCCCGTCATCTTCATTGTGCTGCTCTCCTTCGGCTCGTCGCGCTGGCTGGCCTTCCCGCCGCCGGGCTGGACGCTGAAATGGTATCAGGAGCTGTTCGCCGACCCGTCCTGGATCGAGGCGGCGCTGACCAGCGCCCGCATCGCCGCTCTGACGGCCCTGCTTGCCGTCGCCGTCGGCGTGCTTGCCTCCTTCGCGCTGGTTCGCGGTGAGTTCCGTGGGCGCGAGATTCTGCGCGGCCTGCTGCTGACGCCGATGGTGCTGCCGGTCGTTGTCTTCGCCATCGCCATCTACGCCTTCTTCCTGCGCCTTGGCCTCGGCGGCACCACGGTCGGCTTCGTCATTGCCCACACCGTGCTGGCGCTCCCCTTCGCCATCATCCCGATCGCCACGGCGCTCGAAGGCTTCGACAAGTCGATCGAGGACGCGGCCATCGTCTGCGGCGCCAGCCCGCTCCAGGCCAAGCTCAGGATCACCTTGCCGTCGATCCGCATCGGCATTTTCTCCGCCGCGATCTTTTCCTTCCTCGCCTCCTGGGACGAGGTGGTCGTGGCGATCTTCATGGCGAGCCCCACCTTGCAGACCTTGCCGGTCAAGATCTGGGGCAGCCTCCGCTCCGACCTCACCCCCGTCATTGCCGCCGCCTCCAGCCTGCTGGTCGCGCTCACGCTCGCCCTCATGGTGGTGACGGCACTCTTGCGCCGAAAGTTGCAGACATGACCGATCCTTTCCTGTCGATCCGCAAATTGCGCAAGGCTTTCGGCGCCTTCGTCGCCGTTCATGATGTGACGCTGGAGATTCCCAAAGGCGAGTTCCTGACCTTCCTCGGCCCGTCGGGCTCGGGAAAATCGACGACGCTCTATGCGATCGCCGGCTTCCAGGACCCGACCTCCGGCGATGTCCGGTTGCAGGGAAAGTCGCTGCTTGCGGTGCCCTCGCACAAGCGCAACATCGGCATGGTGTTCCAGCGCTACACGCTGTTTCCGCATCTGAGCGTCGCCGAAAACGTCGCCTTTCCGCTTCGCGTCCGCCGCCGGCCCGACCCCGAGGTCAAGCGCAAGGTCGCCGACATGCTCGCCCTGGTGCGGCTCGAAAGTTTCGCCGAACGGCTTCCGGGCGCGCTCTCCGGCGGCCAGCAGCAGCGCGTCGCGCTCGCC
>NZ_RZSG01000597.1:0-3759 GCF_003997725.1 Mesorhizobium sp. M4A.F.Ca.ET.050.02.1.1 | reverse complement strand
GAATTGCGTACCCCGACGGACATAAGCTGAGGTCATGCTTTGTAATCCTTGAGGGTGGAATGCAGCTGGAAGCAGTCGGCCTTGAACGGGAGGGGTTGCGACATCATCCGTCGCCGGATTTCGTCGAACCGAAATTCGTCTGTTTCTGCGATGCCCCCTAGGGAGCCGAGAATGACGACCAGCGAAGATGTCGCCGAAATGGACCGTCGATCGGCTCTACATCCCTTCACCACGGCACGGACAGGAGGTGCTTCGGCATGGCTCCCGTTCTGAAAGTTCACGAACTTCGCAAGGCGTTCGGCGCGGCCCGCGTTCTCAACGGGCTGAGCTTCCAGATGCGGCAAGGCGAGGTCATTTCGCTCGTTGGCTCGTCCGGTTCGGGAAAGAGCACCGCGCTACGATGCATCAATTTTCTGGAGACCCCGAGTTCGGGTGAGGTTGAGGTGATGGGCGATGCGATTTCCGCATCGCAGAACGAACGCCACGAAACGAAAATCGTCAACGCGACCAATATCAGAGTTTTCCGTCGCCGCATCGGAATGGTGTTTCAGAGCTTCAACCTGTGGCCCCATCGAACTGTGCTTGAGAACGTAACCGAGGCGCTGATCTACGTGCTGAAGAAGGGCAAGCGGGAGGCGGATGAAACAGCGCTTTGCGCTCTATCCAAGGTGGGCATGGCCGACTTTGGCCACCGATATCCGAGCCAGCTTTCGGGCGGGCAGCAACAGCGCGTGGCAATCGCGCGCGTTTTGGCGATGCAGCCCAAGCTTATGCTTTTTGATGAACCAACCTCCGCGCTCGATCCCGAGCTGGTCAGCGAAGTCTTGAAGGTCATCAGAACGCTTGCCGATGAGGGGGCGACTATTCTTCTCGTCACGCACGAAATGAGGTTCGCACGGGAGGTGTCGAACCGAATGATATTCCTGCACAAGGGTGCCGTTGAGCAGGATGCCGGGCCGGAAGAACTGTTTCGAAATCCCGCATCCGAAGCGGTGAAGCGGTTCCTATCCAGCGTTATTTCAACCGCCGCCTGATGACGGCCATCAAACAGAAGGCAAAGAGGGGTAACTCAGCATGCTCATAAAGAACGCACTTCGCTCAATCTGCACATCCGGACTCATGATGGCGGCAATAGGGGCAGCATCGGCACAGAATGGTGTCTTGCGCGTGGGCACAGAAGGCGACGCGCCGCAGTTCAGCATGGCCGATGCCAACGGCAACGTTACCGGCTTCGACGCCGATATCGCCAACGGCATTTGCGCCGAACTCAAGGTCAAATGCAAATTCGTGGTGCAGACCTTCAGTTCCTTGGTTCCGTCGATGGACAGCGATCGCTTTGATGTCATCATCTCGGGTCTCGGCATCACCGACGAGAGAAAGAAGAAGATCGACTACTCCGTCCCCTACGCAACCACACCGCAGTATTTTGTGGTTCCGAAGGATTCTCCGTCCGTTGGGCTGAAGAGTCTTGCGGAAATCGAGAACGCGTTGGCTGGCAAGACCATAGGCGTTGTGAATGGCACCACATACGCGCAGTTTATAAAGAAACATATTCCGACTGCGGATCTGAAGACCTACGACGCCACGACCCAGCAGAATTCCGATCTCGCGGCAGGCCGGCTTGACGCTGCATTCGGCGATTCCCCGACCTGGGTCGATTTCCTCGGCTCACCGGACGGCGCTAGCTTTGCCCGCATCGACGTCAAGGTTACCGGAGCGGACGATCACGAAGCGCTGGGCTATGGCATGGGTGTTGGCCTGCGCAAGGGCAATACCGAACTCAAGGCCAAGCTGGACGGCGCTCTCTGCAACATGATCAATAGCGGCAAGGTGAAGGCCGCCTCGGAAAACTGGTTCAAGGACGACTATACCATCGCGTGCAACAAGTAATCATCCGACAGGCAACAGATCGTCGCGGCAATGCCGCGACGATCTGATGGAATGTTTCATGTTGCACGATATCTGGATGTTGATGGTCGAGAAGGGCTGGCTCCTTGCGCTGCTGCGCGGTGCCGGTATCACACTTCTGATCGGCTTTGTCGGCGTGGTTGTAGGATTGGCGGCGGCGATACCGCTTGCCATCCTTCGTTGGCGTCAGGTCCCTGGTCTTTCACAGCTTGTTGATGCCTACAGCATCGTCATCCGCGGCGTTCCGGGACTATTGGTCATTTATCTCCTGTTCTTCGGCTCCGTCGACTGGGTGCAGAGAATTGCCTCGGCGTTCGGCTACGCGGATAGCGCCGAAAACGCCTATCCATTCCTTATCGGCATTATAGCGATCTCCGCCATCTCATGCGCGTACTCGATAGAAGTCATACGAGGCGCCTTGCAGGCAGTTCCCGCCGGCCTTCTGGAGGCGGCCCGATCGCTTTCGTTGTCGCCACGCATCACCTTCTCCCGCGTGACCCTGCCGCTCGCTCTCAGGCTGGCTCTGGGCGGGATCAACAACGTTTGGCAAATGACGATCAAGGATACGTCGCTCGTATCCGTCGTCGGCATGCAGGAACTGATGCGGGCCGCAGCGGTCGCCGCGGGAATCACCCGCTCCCCGCTGCTCTTCTATTGCATGGCGGCAGCGATGTTTTTCGCCATGACCGTGGCGAGCCAGGTTCTGTTCAACCGCGTCGAAAAACATTTCAATCGCGGATTCAGTAGAGGCTAGGATGGACTTCAGCATCGTCACCTATGCGGCTCCGTTTCTGCTCGTCGGCGTTAAGACGACTCTGCTGATTGCATTTTTCGGGGTCGGCATCGGGTTGCCGTTCGGCATACTACTGGCGACAGCCCGCATTTCCCAGATCGGCACGGTTCGCAAATGCGCCGATTTCTACTGCGCGGTCTTCAGGGGCACACCGATGCTCGTGCAGGTCTTTGTGATCTACTACGGTCTCGCGCAGATAGGTTTCATACGCCACAACGCGGTTTTGTGGTGGCTGATCGGCGACAGCCTGCACGCTGCCATCCTTGCCGTCATTCTCAATACCGGTGCCTATACGGCGGAGATCTTCCGTACTGCCCTGCTCTCGCTGCCGCGCGGACTGATCGAGGCGGCGGAGGCCTGCGGTATGTCCGGGTTGGTGGTCTTCCACCGTATCAAGTTTCCCCTGGCGCTGCGTCAGGCCTTGCCTTCCTACAGCACCGAAGTCGCTGTTATCGTCAAGGAATCAAGCCTTGCCTCCACCATAACGGTGCTTGAAATCACCGGCCATGCCAAACGGCTGATGAGCGAGACGTTCGCCATCATGGAAATCTTCGTCATCACCGCCGTCTTCTACCTTGCAATCAACGTCGTCTGTCTGACTGCTCTGCATGCCATCGAAAGGCGCCTGTCTTTCGAGCGGCATGCCGCGCGCTGAAAGGGTGCCCCATGTCCAAGCTTACCTTTTTCGATCAGAACAATCTCCCCGAACCCAGGAAAGGCGAACCGCTGCCGGAACGGCGCGTGGATGGTGATCCCCGTTTCCTGACATGGGATATCGCGCAAACCGCTGACGGCCAAGTGCGGGCCGGTGTATGGGAGGTCACGCCGGGCGCCTATCGCTCCATAAAAGGCGGAACCTTCGAAGTCTGCTACATCCTTTCGGGAGTTTCGGAACTCATCGAGGACGGGTTCGAGCCGCGCCGCATTTCGGCAGGCGACGCCTTTGTGATGCACCCTGGATTCACGGGCGTCTGGCGGGTGATCGAAGCCACCCGCAAGCTCTGGGTCTCGCGCGATTGAGCGCGTTGATCGGATCACAGATGCACACCATGGATACG
>NZ_RZSG01000596.1:0-3763 GCF_003997725.1 Mesorhizobium sp. M4A.F.Ca.ET.050.02.1.1 | reverse complement strand
TGGAGCAAGAAAGGGGCAAATGCCTGGTCGTCTCGGCCTGCTCCGGTCATGGCTACAAGTTCGGCGCGGCGGTCGGCAGGCGTGTCGCCAAAGCCGTTGGCGACGGTGATGTCGGCGGCCTCAAGAAGTGGCTGCGGGCAGAGGTGGCCTAATCCCGGCAATGGCGCTCGATATGCACGCGCCGCCAGTGCGTGGAGCCTTCCCTGACCAGAACCCGACGCGCCACCCTCTGGTATGAGGGCGCGATCTCGGTGATGCGCCGCCGCTCCGGCCGTACCAGCACCTCCCGGGCGACGCTCTCATATTCGGCCGGAAGGACCACGCGCCGCACACGCTCGGGTTCGATGACCACGGTTTCGGCGACCCGCGCATAGCGGGCCTTGCGCCACACCTTGCACAGTACCTTGCGGCCGTGGATGATGCGCCATTCCCAGGCATAGCCGCCATCGTCAACCTTGACCGTGTGGTAGACGGTGCGGCTGACGGCCGGCACCACCTCGTAGCTGACGCGGGCTGGCGCGATCTGCTCGACGCTCTCGCGCGTGCCGTAGATCGGCGCATCGTAGTCGACGAGTTGGCCGCCGGGGCTGACCATCAAGTCCTCGTAAACGGTATCGTAGACCGCCGGCCTGCGGATCGGCTCGTAGCATTCGAGCGCGCGGGCGCCCGCAGCCGTTTGCGATATCGTGGCAAGGATGGCGAGGCCCGCCACGGCCAGGGATGCAGGGCTTTTGCGGATCATGACATTCCCCCATGGAAAAGAACGCCAGTTCAACGCGGAAGTTGTAGCGGAAGCTCCGTGCCCGGAAAGCGGTTTTGCGGCTTTTCGTTAAGGGGCGCGGTTAAGAAAGTGCTACCGTTTCGGAGTGCCCCGGGAGCCGGTTCGTCGAAAGACGCTTCGCTCCCGCCTTTCGTGGTGGTAGCGCTTGATTCGGCTTAACCAGATGGCTAGGAGGGGCGGCCTTGCGTTAGGGTGAGCCGGCATCCTATTTACATCCTAACGATCCAGAACCGATTCTGCCCGATTGCTCATACTCCCCGGCGCCGGAATCCCATCTTCAAAAAGGGATAGTCCATGAAGAACCCCGTCGAAACCTACATGAACCTCGTTCCGATGGTGGTCGAACAGACCAATCGCGGCGAGCGGGCCTACGACATTTTCTCGCGCCTGCTGAAGGAGCGCATCATCTTCATCACCGGTCCGGTCGAGGACGGCATGGCGACGCTGGTTTGTGCACAGCTTTTGTTCCTCGAGGCGGAGAACCCGAAGAAGGAAATCAACCTCTACATCAATTCGCCGGGCGGTGTCGTCACTTCGGGCATGGCGATCTACGACACCATGCAGTTCATCAAGCCGGCGGTGTCGACGCTCTGCATCGGCCAGGCCGCCTCGATGGGCTCGCTGCTGCTTTGCGCCGGCCACAAGGACATGCGCTTCGCCACGCCGAACGCCCGCATCATGGTCCACCAGCCGTCCGGCGGCTTCCAGGGTCAGGCCTCAGACATCGAACGTCATGCCCAGGACATCATCAAGCTGAAGCGCCGCCTCAACGAGGTCTACGTCAAGCACACCGGCAAGAGCTATGACGAGATCGAAAAGACGCTCGACCGTGACCATTTCATGACCGCCGACGAGGCCAAGGACTTTGGTCTGATCGACAAGGTCATTTCGTCGCGCGAGGCCGCCGAAGTCGCCGCCGCATAGGCCCCGGTTGGCAGCCTGGTGGCGGGAAAACACGCTTTTGGCGTGGCTTGCGGCATTTCGGCCACAATTGGCTGTTCCCTCGACGGGTGGGATTGCCTACGTTAAGGCTATGTTGATTTTCGACGGCTTAGCTTTGTGTGGGGTTGCTGCGAATCGTTGCCGCGTCTTCTGATTTGTGTTTCGTACGGAATACGCTGTGTGAGCTGGGACACTGGCGGTAGCGCATTCTCGCGATAGATTGATGAGACGCCCTTGGCCAGACCATCGGCGGGCGGGCGGTGAAAGGACAGGAAAATGAGCAAGGTCGGCAACAACGGCGGTGATTCAAAGAACACGCTCTACTGCTCGTTTTGCGGCAAAAGCCAGCACGAGGTGCGCAAGCTGATTGCCGGTCCGACGGTCTTCATCTGCGATGAATGCGTCGAGCTCTGCATGGACATCATCCGCGAGGAGAACAAGACCTCGATGGTGAAGTCGCGCGAGGGCGTGCCGACCCCGCAGGAGATCCTCAAGGTCCTCGACGACTATGTCATCGGCCAGCCCTACGCCAAGCGCGTGCTGTCGGTGGCTGTTCACAACCACTACAAGCGCCTCGCGCACGCCGGCAAGAACAACGATGTCGAGCTGGCCAAGTCCAACATCCTTTTGATCGGCCCGACTGGTTGCGGCAAGACGCTGCTGGCGCAGACGCTGGCCCGCATCATTGACGTGCCCTTCACCATGGCCGACGCCACGACGCTGACCGAGGCCGGCTATGTCGGCGAGGACGTCGAGAACATCATCCTCAAGCTGTTGCAGTCGGCCGACTACAATGTCGAGCGCGCCCAGCGCGGCATCGTCTACATCGACGAGATCGACAAGATCTCGCGCAAGTCCGACAACCCCTCGATAACCCGTGACGTGTCGGGCGAGGGCGTGCAGCAGGCGCTGTTGAAGATCATGGAAGGCACCGTTGCCTCGGTGCCGCCGCAGGGTGGCAGGAAGCACCCGCAGCAGGAATTCCTGCAGGTCGACACCGCCAACATCCTGTTCATCTGCGGCGGCGCCTTCGCCGGGCTGGACAAGATCATCTCGGATCGCGGCCGCAAGACCTCGATCGGCTTCGGCGCCACGGTCGCTTCGCCCGAGGATCGCCGCACCGGCGACATCTTCCGCCAGGTCGAGCCCGAGGATCTGCTGAAGTTCGGCCTGATCCCCGAATTCGTTGGCCGTCTGCCCGTGCTGGCGACGCTGGAAGATCTCGACGAGCCGGCGCTGATCCAGATCCTGACCGAGCCGAAGAACGCGCTGGTCAAGCAGTACCAGCGCCTGTTCGAGATGGAGAATGTCGACCTGACCTTCCACGAGAACGCGCTGTCGGCGATTGCCAAGCGCGCCATCGAGCGCAAGACCGGCGCGCGCGGCCTGCGTTCGATTATGGAAGCCATCCTGCTCGACACCATGTTTGAACTGCCGGCACTGGAAGGCGTGCGTGAGGTGGTAATTTCGGAAGAGGTGGTGTCCGGCAACGCCCGGCCGCTCTATATCTATTCCGAGCAGAAGGAAAAGAAGGGCTCCGTCAGCGCCTGATCGGGGTCCGGCATTTGAATTCTCTTGAAACGGCGCCGCGAGGCGCCGTTTTGCTGAGAGGGCGCCTTGCCTGGCCGATGGAGTAGGATGAACGGACCGTGTTTGCCCTTGATCTTTGCCGCTTACACATCCAACTAACAGCAGAAGGCCGTGGTGCCGAATTCTGTGCTGTAAAACTCCCGTCACAAACGGTGGTAGGCGGAACGATCCTCGGTCGTTAATATGAGATTCGCGGTTGGCTCAATTAGCGGCCGCGACATGAAAGGTTGGACAATGGCCAAAATATCCAGGGCTTCCGGCGACGGCGTCTTCGCGGTCCTCCCGCTGCGCGACATCGTTGTGTTTCCGCACATGATCGTTCCGCTCTTTGTCGGGCGCGAAAAGTCGATCAAGGCGCTGGAAGAGGTGATGGGTCAGGAAAAGCAGATCCTGCTTGCGACCCAGATGAACGCAGCCGACGACGATCCCGAGCCCGATGCGATCTACGAC
>NZ_RZSG01000595.1:0-3763 GCF_003997725.1 Mesorhizobium sp. M4A.F.Ca.ET.050.02.1.1 | reverse complement strand
GAGATCAAGCTGGTCAAGCGCGAGTTCGTTGAATTTGCCTTTGCCGGTGCGGGTGAGCGCGATGCGCAGCGCCGCTTGGCCGGCCACGCCGCCGACCGGCCCGATGCCGGCCGCCGCCAGTCCGCTGCGATCCTGGAAATAGCTGACCGAGCTGATCTCGATCGGCCACAGCGTGATCTCCTGGGCGGTGGTGAAAGTGCAGCGTGTCGACAGGCCAGGCTGGAGGCCGGAGACCAGCCGGGTGTCGCGCTTCACGACGTGGCCCGCAATCATCGACTGGACCTGCTGGCCGGGTTTCAGCACTGCCATGGCGGTCGCCGGCGCCGGCGTGACCAGATCGGGATAGAGGACGTCGAGCACGGCGCGTGAAAACCGCGAGCGCTCGGCATCGACTTTTAGCCGCGTGCGCGCGGCAAGAAAAGCAACCCCGTCCAGCAGGCGCTCGACATAGGGATCCGGACACGGCACCGTATCGAGCGAAAGGTTGCGAGCTATCGCCGGATGCATGTCGGCGAATTCCGCGGCGAGCCCGCGGATATGGGTCAGTTCTTCCTCGTAATATTCTACGAAGACCCGATCCATCTCAGCTTTCCCTGAATTCGGTCCGCGCCAGGCCGTTGTCGAGATTGATCGTTGTGCGAAGGCGCAGCCGTTCCGGCGTCGGCGTCATGATCAGCACCGCGTCTATCTCGATCTTCAGACCCACACTTTTGTCGCCAAGGGTCACCGTGACGGTCGTCGCGCTTTCCTTCAGGCGCGGTTCGAACGTGGCAAGCACCGAACGGATCTCCCGCGCCAACGTATCGCGGTCGAAGTCTCGCGACGAACGGCCGGAGAAGGAAGGCACGCCGTAATTGATCACGCTTCGGCGCACTTCCGGAAAATCAGCCAGCGAAGGCGGGTCGTCCATCGCCTGCTCCCGCTCGAGATCGGTCAGCAGCGGAACGGATTCGAAGCGCTCGGTGTTGAACAGGGCCTCGATGTCTCGCCGCACGGCCTCTCTCAGCACGCGCGCCGACACCACCACACCGCGGCTTTCGATCTCCGCACGGTGCTCGTCCTGAAAGATCAGCCGGTGCAGGCGCCGCTTCTGGTCCGGTGTCAGCTCCGCATCGGCGTCGATCGCGCGCGCGCTCCCGGCAAGAAATGTCTCCAGCCGCTCCGCGCCAAGCTCGTCCTGCAACAGCCGGCGCAGCCCGTCTATCTCGGAGGTAAGCCCGGGCAGGTCGTTGACGAGGCGGTCCCAAAGAGAAGGCTGGACCGCCTCGCGCGTCGCTCGCGAACTGCCGGCAAGCCGCGGCTTGTTCGCGCCGGGCCGCCGGACCTCACTTGCCGACATAGACATCCATTTCGATTTCGTCGTCCTTGTCGTAGACGAACTTGATCTTCTTGTAGGCGAAGCTGACTTCCTCCTCGATCAGGTCTTCCTCGTCCTCGGCCTGCGACATGTCGTATTCCATGATCGAGGCGTCGGTCAGCGTCACGACCAGATAGTCGCTCGTCTCGCCGTCTATGGTCCGGCGCGCGGAAAACACCACTTCGTCGAGAGCCTTGTTCTCGAACAGCGCCTTCTTCAGATAGGGCGAGGACTTGTCGTAGTGCTTGGTGAACTTGATCATCCCCAAGGCCACACGACCGCGGCGCGAGAGCGAATTCGGATCGTACGGCGCGACCATCTTGTAGTCGACACCATGGATTTCGATCTCGTCCTCGTGGCCGTCTCGTACGCTCGGACCCTTGATATCCGGAACTTTCAGGAAGCCATCGATCTTCACAGGCATTGTCTTTCTCCACCGCTCTCAAACGAAACAAGATCACATTGCTGCAGTTCAACCCTTCACTGACGGGAGTTCTGACACCAGCCGGAGCGAAGCGTTGATGCCCTCCAACTGATAATGCGGGCGCAGATAGAAGCGGGCATTGTAATAGCCCGGCCGGCCCTCCACGCTGTCCACCTGCACCTCTGCCGCGGCAAGTGGGCGCTTGGCGCGCGCCTTGTCGTCGGCGAAGGCCGGGTTGGCCAACACGTAGCGATTGATCCACTCGGTCAGCCAGATCTGCATGTCCGAGCGCTCCTTGAACGACCCAATCTTGTCGCGCGCAATTGCCTTGAGGTAATGCGCGAAGCGCGACACTGGGAAAAGGTAGGGCAGGTTGGCGCTCAGGCGTTCGTTCGACTGCGCATCGGGATCGACCAGGCGACCGGCGCGCGTCTCGTCATCCTGCAGCGAATGGGCACCGATGAAGGCCGCGAGGTCGGTGTTCTTCCGGTGCAGGATAGGCATCAGACCGAGCTTGGCCAATTCCGCCTCGCGGCGGTCGTCGATGGCGACTTCCGTCGGGCACTTCATCGCGATCGATCCGTCGTCGGTCGGGAAGGCGTGCACCGGCAGGTTGAGCACCGTGCCGCCATTCTCGACGCCGCGGATCTGGGTGCCCCAGCCATAGAGTTTGTGGCTGCGGTTGATGTTGACGCCCATCGGGAAGGCGGCGTTCATCCAGACATATTTGTTGTGGTCGCCCTGCACCTCCTCCTCGAAGGTGAAACCCTTCACCGGGACGGTCTCGGTGCCGTAGGGCAGCCGTGCGAGCACACGCGGCATGGTCAGGCCTATGTAGCGCGCATCCTCGCTCTCGCGCAGCGACTGCCACGAAGCGTAGGCCGGGTTGTTCACAATCATCTGAAGGTCCTGCGGGTTCGGCAGTTCCTGCCAGCTGTCCATGCGGAACAGGCGCGGCGAGGCGGCCGCGATGAACGGCGTGTGCGCCGAGGCGCAGATGCCCGAGATGTTGCGCAAGAGGCCGACGTCGCGCGGATGGTTCGAGAATTCGTAGGCGCCGACGATGCAGCCGATCGGCTCGCCGCCCAGCATCGAATACTCGTCCGTGTAGACCTTCTTGAAGATCGGGCTCTGATCCCACATCTGGCCTTCAAAATCCTCGAGGGTGTCGGCCAGCTGCTCCTTGGAGATGTTCATCACCCGGATCTTGAGATGCTTGGCATCGGTCTCGGTGTTGTTGATGAGATACCAGAGGCCGCGCCATGTGCCTTCCATTTCGCGCACTTCCGGCGCGTGCAGGATCTCGTTGACCTGCGTGGTCAGCATCTTGTCGATGCCGGCGATCAGCGACTTGATCGACTTGATCGCATTGGACGAGATGGTGGTGGTCTCGGAGCGGGATTGCGCCGCCAGCGCGAGATTGCGGACGAGCTGCTGCAGCTTCTCGCTGTCGTCCTTCTTGACCTTGAAATCCTTCTCAAGGAGCCCGCTGAACTCCCCCAGGTCAATGGCTTCGGCCTCGGCGGTGACGGCTGCGGTCTTTTGCTGTTCGGCCATGACTTATTCCCCAACCTTGTCGTCGTCAGACATTGCCTGGCTGGCGATCTTGCTCAGAAGCGGCTCGTTGTTGAGAAGCTGCGCGATGCGCTTTTCGGCGTCGACACGGCCATCCATGAAGCCGAGCAGTTCCTCGAGCTGGCGACGCATCTTGAGGATCTCGGCGAGTTGCGGGACCTGCTCGGCGATCTTGTCCGGCGCGAAATCGCCCATCTTGGTGAAGGTGAGATCAAGCGCCAGTTCCTCGTCCTTCTCGGCGCCTTCCGCTTGCGGCAGCGTATTCTTCACCCGCGCCTTCACGCGTGGCCCGAGCGCCTCCATGAACTTGGGGAAGCGGTTGGCGTCGGTCTCGACGAAGGCACGGTCCAACAGCGACTTTGAAGCTTCCCTGGTTTGCGAAGCGCCGGAAAGGTCGGCCATCACGC
>NZ_RZSG01000594.1:0-3777 GCF_003997725.1 Mesorhizobium sp. M4A.F.Ca.ET.050.02.1.1 | reverse complement strand
CTCCAGCTTGAAACCGAAATCCGCGCGGGATTGGACACCGAGCCCGGCCGCCGCGCAGACCGTTTCGTGGAACGTTGGCAAAAGCTCCACCGGACAAGCCAGGACCAATATCAGGCCGGCGACATGGCCGGCTACAAGTCAACGCGCTCGGCCATGTCCGACATGGCCAAGAGCCTCAAACGCGATCCGCAGCTTGAATCCCTTCTTGCCAATCACAAAAAGGCGCTTGGCATTCAGGTCGAATCCGGCCGACGCTTGGGTGTGGAACTCGCGTTCAACCACGGCATTGGCAGAGGACGTGGCATAGGGATCTAACCCTCCGATTTGCCGCCATTCCCACGCCCCAGGTCGATGAGATGACAAATCTGATTGCGCGCGTGCCTCAGGTTGTCCTGTCTGGTTTCAACAGGTGCCAAATGCTCTCAGAGAAAAAAAGCCGCTATGCCTGAACCGGATCGTATTATTCGCCTTAGGACCGTGCTCGAGCGAACCGGCTTGTCTCGCTCAACAATGTACCGCAAAATCGCCGAAGGCACGTTCCCGGCTCAAATCAAAATCAGCGTAAACGGTGCGGGATGGAGGGAAGCCGATATTAATCGGTGGGTCGCTGATCCTGTCTCCTGGCATACCAGAGTGAGTCGAAAAAACAGCGACTAAGGGCGGTCAAATGGCACGTTCCTGCCGCCGATCGTGAACGACCGGTCGTTTTCGGATTCAGCCCTTGCGCTCCTGAAGGCTGTTACCGCCGTCGACCACCAGCAGGGCGCCGTTGACGTAGCTGGCGCCTTCCGATGCCAGGAACACCACCGCTGCGGCAACCTCGTCCGGTCGCCCGGCCCGCGCCGGTGGCGTGTGCAGGGCAGCTTGCCGCTCCGTTGCGCTTGACGAGCCCGTTTCGATCCAGCCGGGGGCCACGGCATTGGCCGTGATGCCGCTTTTCGCCACTTCGAGCGCCAGCGTGCGCGTCAGGCCGACCATGCCGGCCTTGGCGGCGGAATAGGCGGCGGTGCCTTCGAAAGACACCACCGGCCCGGTAACCGATGCCACATTGACGATGCGCCCATAGCCTGCCTCTACCATCGCCGGCAGAAACGCGCGGGTGACCAGGAACGCGGTCTTCAGGCTGACGTCGATCCCTTGGTCCCAGTCGGCCTCGGTCATAGCAAGAAACGCCTTGTCCACCGAGGGCGATGCCAGCGAGCCCATGCCGGCATTGTTGACCAGGATGTCGACAGCGCCGACATAAGCCCGCAGCCGCGCGACTTCCGCTGCGACGGTGAGGTCGGCGACCGCGGATTTGGCATTGATGCCTTCGGAGCAAAGCTCGGCGGCGCGATCGAGTACACGCTCGCTGGCACCGTTCAGGAAAACGGCATGACCGGCAAGGCCGAGTTGCCGCGCAATGGCAAAGCCGATGCCGTCGGCAGCACCCGCCCCGGTGATCAGCGCACGCTTGGTGGCAGGAGAAGGCATGGTCAAATCAGACTCCGCTGGTTCCGCCGTCGCGGTGTTACCACATACATTGGCGACCGTGCTGCGAAGATTTGCTCTGCACATTCCGCGCCTTTTGCGTTGTCGAAGCCGAGCCGAACGAGGCGGAATTGCGGTGACAGTGCACTTAGCTCGCCATCGCAATACATCGAGAGTGTCAGGCGCGCGTCCGGCCGGATGCAACTCGACGGATGGCGTATTCCGAATGGCGCGCCCAAGAGATTTGAACTCCCGACCCCTCGATTCGTGGTCTGGTTTTGACTTTCGGCTACGGTTGCACCCGAATGGGAGCGGCCATCGCGTTAGGCAGCACGGTTCGCCAGCACTGCGTGGAGCGCCTCGGGCTTAAGATGCGTATACCGTTTCAGCATTTTCCAGTCCTTGTGCCCAGTCACCAGCGCAACCTGTTCAATCGTGAATCCAGCCTCGAAAAGGCGACTGGTTCCTTCGTGCCGCAAATCATGAAAGTGAAGGTCGTCGATGCTCAGGTCAGCGCATCCTCGACGGAAAGCGGTGCCGACCGACCTATGATTGAATGGGAAAATTCGATCATCGTCGTTGCTGCGCTTGGCCAGTTGATCCTCGACAATGGCCCACGCATCGTACCCGGTCGCGGCGAATAAGGGTATGCGCTGATTGTTGCCGTTCTTGTTCCGAGGGTCTTTCCGGTCACGGATGAGAAGCATCCGCGTGCGAGATTCCAAGTCGGACCAACGCACCTTGCAGATTTCCTCCTGGCGCATCGCGGTTGCGACCGCGAAACGAATGATCTGACTAACCGGTGCAATTTGACGAGGGTTTGCATCGAAGTGACCGATGAGCCTGTCGAGTTCATCCTGCGTCGGCCGCCTGTCGCGCTGATGGCCTTTCCCAACAAGGCCAAGCCTTTTTAGGGCGATACGCGCGAGATCAACCGGTTCGACCTTGACGGGCAGACCGTGAACCGCAGCGGCATGAGCCAGAATGAGTTTTACAAAGCCGATGTCGATACCGAGAGTCATCGGCCCGGCACCTTGTGCCGCCCGGTCGCGACCAAAACGAATGAGCCGTTCGCGATCGAGAGCGGCGATGTTGCACTTCCCCAGATGTCTTTGAAGCATATCGAGGGCTGCAGCCTTGGAGCGGCGAGGGGACTTGCCTACATCGCACATGTCGTCGATATGAAGGTCGATGAGTTGGCCGAAGGTTTTTAGGCGCGCTATCCGGGACTTGGTCGGCGTCTCACCGCGATCGACTTGTCGCTCGGTTTCAGTTGCCCAGCGCCGTGCGTCGTCTCGGCGCAGGAAGGTCTCGCTGACGTAGCGACCTTTGCGACGGACTTGGACACGCCAGGAACCGGACGAGAGCTTTGTGTAGGTGGCCATTTTTTCGTGTGCGCTCCGTGTGCACTGAGAGATCGAAACGTGGCGAAAAGGGTCGTATTCTGGCGTAAATTCGTGTGCACTCGGCAGGTTCTAACGATTTGATGTTAAAGAAAAAATGCTGAAAAATCAAGATCATAGAGTGGCTGTGGCACCCATGATGGACTGGACGGATCGGCATTGCCGGTACTTCCACCGTCAGCTGACGCGCCGGGCGCTGCTCTATACCGAGATGGTGGTAGCCGACGCGGTCATCCAGGGCGCGCGCGAGCGGCTGCTCGGCTTCGACGAGGCGGAGCATCCGGTGGCGCTGCAGCTCGGTGGGTCCGATCCCGGCAAGCTTGCCGAGGCGGCGGCGGTCGGTGAGGCCTTCGGCTATGACGAGATCAACCTCAATGTCGGCTGCCCGTCGGACCGCGTCCAGTCGGGCACGTTCGGCGCCTGCCTGATGAAGACGCCCGTGCTTGTCGCCGACTGCGTCGCGGCAATGAAGGCCAGGGTGACAATCCCCGTGACCGTCAAATGCCGCATCGGCGTCGACGAGCAGGATCCGGATCCGGCGCTCGATGCGCTGGCCAACGGGGTTTTCGCGGCCGGCGCCGACGCGCTGTGGGTGCATGCGCGCAAGGCCTGGCTGGAGGGGCTCAGCCCGAAGGAAAACCGCGATATCCCGCCGCTCGACTATGGCCGGGTCTATCGGCTGAAGGTCAGAAAGCCTAATGAATTCATCGGCATCAATGGCGGCATTCAATCGCTGGAGGCGGCGCGCGAGCATCTCGGCCATGTCGATGGCGCCATGCTCGGCCGCGCCGCCTACCATACTCCCGGGATCCTGGCCGGTGCCGATGCCATGTTCTACGGCGAGCCGTACGCGGCGTTCGACTATGCCGCACTGATCGACGCCATGACGGCCTACGCGGCGCGC
>NZ_RZSG01000593.1:0-3780 GCF_003997725.1 Mesorhizobium sp. M4A.F.Ca.ET.050.02.1.1 | reverse complement strand
CGCTTGGCCAGCGCCGAAGCGAGTCTCAGCGAGCGCCGCCAGAAATCGCGATAGGTGATGCGCTGATTGCCATGGATGATGGCGACATGATCGGGATAGGTTTTTGCCGCTCGCTCAAGATAGGTGAGCGGCGTCAGCGGCTGATGGTTGGCGGCGTTCCTGTCGAGATCCTGTTCATAGGGATTGCTCATCCCGTCCTCCCGCTGCGCAAGCTGTAATGTTGCATGATCGACTTCTAATCACAGGCTCCGCGCCTCGTCACCACCAACGATGCCACGACAGGGGGCATTTGGCACAATGGTGATCTAGATTCAGCCGGCGAAAGGGAAACGCATACCTCCACTCGGTTTGACTTTTGTCGAGAGCCGTGAATAATGTCAGCGAGGAGATGGCATGGCAATCCGACCGGCAGAACAGCTTATCCACAAGGCCGCCTGGCTTTACTATGCGCATGGCATGCGCCAGGACGAAGTGGCGAACCAGCTGAAGATTTCACGCGCGTCGGTCGCCATGTATCTGCGCAAGGCGCGCGAGACCGGCATCGTCAACATCTCGACCTCGACCCAGCTGTTCACCGATGACGTCATGGCGCGGAAGCTGGAAGACGCGCTGGAGCTCGACGCCGTCTGGATCGCGCCGGAAAACGCCTATGTCGTCGATCCGTCGACCGACATCGCGGTGCTGGCGGCCAGCGTCTTTCTCGAGCTGGTGAAAAAGGGCGACCGCATCGGCGTCGCTTGGGGCCGCACCGTCTACACCATCGCCGACATCATGTCCTTCGCCGACCTGCAGGACGTGACCGTGGTGCAGCTCTGCGGCAACCTCGGCGCGCCCTACTCCTACCGGCCCGACCAGTGCACGATGGAGATCGCGCGGCGGCTCAATGCCAAGGGGCTGAACTTCTACGCGCCGCTGGTGCTGTCGACGGAAGAGCTGGCGCGGGCCCTGCGCGCCGAGCCTGTGATCCGCGAACAACTGGCAGGCATCAGCGATTGCAGCCTCGCGCTGTTTTCCGTCGGCACCGTCGACGCCGACAGCCATGTCGTCAAATGTGGCGCGCTGACGGTGAGCGAAATGGAAGTGCTGCGCAACGCCGGCGCCGCCGGCGTGATCGCCGGACAGATCATCGACGCCGGCGGCAAGGCGCTCGACTGCAGCTACAACCGCCGGGTCATCTCCGCCGAGCTCGGCTCGCTCGGCGCCATCGAAAAGCGGCTGATGGTGGTGCAGGAGGACAGCAAATTCGAGCCGCTGCTTGCCGCGCTCGCCGGCGGACTCTGCACGCATCTGGTGGTCGGCGCGCGCATGGCGCAGCGGCTGCTGGACCATGCCCGAGCGGTGACCAAGAAGGCTTCCTAGACAAACAATCCTCGCCGCCGGCGCATTGTCATCAAAGCGTCGCGGCATTCCTGTTCACAGCAATCAAAGACATGAAAGCGGACGAAGCGAAATGAAGAACCTGTGGAATGACGGCGACGCGGAAAAGATGGTTGCCGACTATGCCAAGAAGGGCGTCGGCCGCGACCTCGCGCTGCGCGTCTATACGACCCGGCTGCTCGGCGGCGAGCCGCGGCTGGTGCTGCATGGCGGCGGCAACACGTCGTGCAAGATCAAAGCCACGGATCTCATCGGCGACGAGTGGGACGTGCTCTGCGTCAAGGGCAGCGGCTGGGACATGGCCGTCATCGAGCCGCAAGGCCTGCCGGCGGTTAAGATGGGCGCGCTGCTCAAGGCGCGCGCGCTGGAGAGGCTCTCCGACGAAGACATGGTGGCGCTGCAGCGCGCCAACCTCATCGACCCCGGCTCGCCCAATCCCTCGGTCGAAACGCTGCTGCACGCCTTCCTGCCGCACAAATTCGTAGACCACACGCATTCGACCGCCGTCCTCGCCATTGTCGACCAGGAAGACAGCAAGGCGCTGGTTGGAAAAGTGTTCGGCGAAAAGATGGGCTACGTGCCCTACATCATGCCGGGCTTCGACCTGGCGAAGGCGGCGGGCGACGTTTTCGATGCCGACCCCAGCGTCGAGGGCCTAATCCTCGACAAGCACGGCATCTTCACCTTCGGCGACGATGCCAGACAGGCCTACGACCGGATGATCCACCATGTGACCGTCGCCGAGGAGTATGTCGCGAAGAACGGCAAGCCGAAGACGGCAAAGGCGGCCCTGCCGGCTCGACTTGCCAAGCCGGCCGACATCGCGCCCGCGCTGCGCGGCGCGGTGGCGGTGGCGCGCGGCGAAGGCCGCTTCGATCGCATGATCAGCGACTTCCGCACCTCCGATGCGATCGTCGATTTCATCAATTCGGCTGACATCGCCGACTATGCCGGGCGCGGTGTCTCGACGCCGGATCTCTCGATCCGCATCAAGACCGGTCCGATGGCGGTGCCGGCGCCGGACGCCGACAAGATCGGCGACTACAAGGCGGTCGTCCGCGGCCATGTCGAGACCTTCGCCAAGGACTATCGCGCCTATTTCGAGACCAATGACGCACTGGACGACGTCAAGCGGACCATGCTCGATCCGATGCCGCGCCTGACCTTGGTGCCAGGCCTCGGCATGTTCGGCCACGGCCGCACGCTGAAGGAGGCCAGGATCGCCTCCGACGTTGGCGAGATGTGGATCGAGGCGGTGCGCGGCGCCGAGGCCGTCGGCCATTTCCACCCGCTGTCCAAGGCCGATCTCTTCCCGCTCGAATACTGGTCGCTGGAACAGGCCAAGCTCGCCTCCAACAAGCCGAAGCCGCTGACCGGCCAGGTGGTGCTGGTGACCGGCGGCGCCGGCGCGATCGGCGCGGCGACGGCGAAGCTGTTCGCCGACAATGGCGCACATGCCGTCATCGTCGACCTCGAT
Source organism: Mesorhizobium sp. M4A.F.Ca.ET.050.02.1.1 (assembly GCF_003997725.1). NCBI lineage: Bacteria > Pseudomonadati > Pseudomonadota > Alphaproteobacteria > Hyphomicrobiales > Phyllobacteriaceae > Mesorhizobium > Mesorhizobium sp. M4A.F.Ca.ET.050.02.1.1. The sequence goes on along the minus strand of NZ_RZSG01000593.1, from coordinate 926 downwards.
GCGGCCAAGGCCGCGGAAGCGGCGAAGAAGGCCGGCAACGGCTCGATCGGCGTTGGCGCCGACATCACCAATCCGGCCGAACTGCGCGCCGCCTTCGACCGGGCAGTCGCCGTCTATGGCGGCCTCGACATCCTCGTCTCCAATGCGGGCGCGGCCTGGGAAGGCCGCATCGGCGAGCTCGACGACGCTACGCTGCGCAAGAGCTTCGAGCTCAATTTCTTCGCCCACCAGTCGGCGGCGCAGAACGCCGTGCGCATCATGCTGGCACAGGGCACCGGCGGCGTGCTTTTGTTCAACACGTCCAAGCAGGCGATCAACCCGGGGCCGAAGTTCGGCGCCTATGGCATACCGAAGGCGGCGACGCTGTTTTTGTCGAGGCAATATGCGCTGGACTACGGCGCGCAGGGCATCCGCTCGAACGCGGTCAATGCCGACCGCATCCGCTCGGGTCTGTTGACCGACGCCATGATCGCCAGCCGCTCGGGCGCGCGCGGCGTATCGGAGAAGGAATACATGTCCGGCAATCTGCTCGGCCAGGAAGTGACGGCCGAGGACGTGGCGCAGGCCTTCCTGCACCAGGCGCTGGCCGATCGAACCACCGCCGATGTGACGACGGTCGACGGTGGCAACATCGCCGCGGCGCTGCGGTAGGCAACCTGCCATGGACCCCTACTGTCATGCAGGGGTTCAGACGGGAACGCTGGCGCCGCCCCTCATCCGCCTGCCGGTGTCCTCTCCACGATAGTGACGGGGAGAGGGACGCTGTCGCCGACGGTTTCGCCAATCACCAGTTGAGGGGCGGCAGCGACTTTAGCGACCTCGCCACCACGACTTGAAAACTGTCGTCGTCGGAAGCGATTGCCGAAATTCCGCTTCAATCTATTCCTTGAACCGCTTGCAAGGTGGAGACGTTCATGGCCGCGAAC
>NZ_RZSG01000592.1:0-3785 GCF_003997725.1 Mesorhizobium sp. M4A.F.Ca.ET.050.02.1.1 | reverse complement strand
CACTTCGCGCGGTCAACGCGAGAGGCGAGGGCCGTTGCGGCGCGAGCGGCCTATGCCGCGGGTGCGCAGCCGGCCGTGTTCAAGGTCCTGTCAAGCGCGGCCAATGGTAAACAGGCTGGTGCCCTGCTCACCTATATCGGCACACGCGCCAATGAACAGGGCGAGAAGCGCGATATCGAGATCTTCACCGATAGCGGACAGAGGCTTGCCAACGCGCAGGACCGTCGCGGCTTTCTGCATGGATTCACGCAGACATTCGAGCCCCAGCTGGAGAATACGAATTTTATCGAGGTGCGGTTCGAGATCGCCGGCGACGTCACGGACGAAGCGCTTGGCGAGGCGTTGAACGCGACCTTCGGATCGAAGCCGTTCGTCTATGCTCGCAACGGCAACAGCGTCGACGTTTATGGCCACACCGACCAACGCGCCGGACCCCTCGCCAAGAGTCTAGCGGCCGGGCGTGCAAATTCACGCAGCCAAGCGCTCGACAAGATTGAAGCCTGCTTGCGCGAAGCCATGGGGAAGGCCGGTGTTCGCGCCGCAGCGGAAGTGACGGCGGCCGTCGGCAATGAGCGCAAGGCGCAATATTTTCTGCAGAAATTCATTCGATCGCACGAGCAGGTTCGCCAGGCGAATGGACAGGCGGTTTCCGGCAAACAGCCGACGAAGGCGGCCGCGGCGATCTATGAGCAATGGCGGCCGCAACTTTCCGGCCGGGAGCGGCGCAATGCCTATCACCTGCTTTTCTCTGCCCGGGCTGGTACGGACGCGCAAGCCGTCTTGGCGATCGCGCGAGCGGTGCTCGAGGAGCGCGCGCCCGGACACAAATTCGTGCTCGTACACCATGCCGAGACGAAGCACGTCCATATCCACGCCATGGTGCAGGCGCGGTCGGCCGACGGCGAGCGGCTGACATTCTACAAGGCGGATCTCCATGCCTGGCGGGAAGCCTACGCGGAGAAAGCGCGCGAACATGGCATAGCGATGGTCGCAACCCGCCGGTACGATCACGCAATGAGCCGACCGTATACGAAGGAACATGCGGGCGCCTACAAGCGCGCGCAGAACGACCCGCGCTACCAGGTCAGTGACAAGACAAGCGCGCGCGTGGAGGACAAGCGGCAGGGTCGAGTGGACCGCGGATTGCTCGTCGCCAATGGCGGAGCGATCGCCGGCGTGTGGCAGCGGACGGCCGCCGTGATGCGGGCGGCTGGCGTGACCGGCCAGGCCATGACCGCGGCCGAGGCGATCGGCAACACTATCCTCCAGATTCATGCGCACAGGGCAGGCGAGAAGCCGGGCCCTGCCGCCTCCAACGCGCGGATGTCGTCCTTCTTATCCCATCCCGGCATGAAAGAATTGACCAGGCTGATAGGAGCTACCGAAATGGCGCAGACACCTTTGGAAATGCGGCAGAAGATGGCGCGTGTGAATCAAGCATTGGATGAGATGCGGGACACGCTTCCCAATGCTGAGCAACCCCGTTTCGAGCAATACCGCGATGGCGTGAACGACAAGATGCACGATCGTCTCGCACGGCTCCAGTTCGACCAGCAAAAGGGTGCAGGCGGAGGCGGCGAGGCCGCGCCCCAAAGAGAGGCGCGCTACCGCGATTTGCCGGCCCGAGACGACACGCGTCAACCGGAGGCTTCGGGGCCGCAGGCTGAGAAGGCGCGACAACGCGTTCAGCAGCAAAAAGACTCAGCCAAGCAAAAGGGCCGGCAGGCCGAGGAGCAGGACCGCAAGACACAGCGCAGCCAGGGCGACGAATACGAGCGCTGAAGCGTGGGCCGCAACCTGGCCCGCCGCGGGAAAGGGACATGCCTGAATTCAGCAATGGACTTGGGCGCTCAAGGCCTCGTCTTCGACCGGCAACGCAGCAGCGAGTAGCAGCACTGGAGGTGTGGCACCCCGAAGGGATCGAAATTCACGATCCTTTATAACGGCAATCAGTTCCAAGGTTTGACCAATGAGAAATAGGCCTTGTGCGCAAAGCTGCTGAAACGAAACCTTTCCGCTCGTGGGAGCCTCAGAATTTGATCTGCAGCCTTCGCGCGCGATCGCGGAACGCGGCCTCCCCGCCTTCGAGGATGTCGCACACCGTTTTGCGGATATCCGCCTCATCAAGACCGCCAGACCGGTAGGTTATGCCCGGGAGGCCGCTGCCGCTCATCTCCGAGACGTTGGCGATGATCACCTGGTCCGCGTCAGTGTTGATGACCAGATTGGCGTTATGCGTGACCATGATCACCTGACGATTGCGCTTAGCGCTCCGGAAAAGTGGGACCAGTTCATCGTAGATGGATTTGGGGTCCAGATTCTCCTCCGGCTGGTCAATGACCAAAGGCTTATCATCAGCATCATCCAACGCGAGGTACAGGAGGATCAGGACAATCCCGCGGGTTCCGGGGGAAAGCTTTTGGATGTCGACGCCGTCGTACTTGATGCCGTACTCGATGGAGATGTGGTCCGAGCTGTAGAGCCACTGCGCAAACGTTTTTAACCATTTGCGTTGTTCCACTGGATCTCGCGGGCTCGGTTCGAGCAACTCCTCCCGATGTTTGTCCCAGAAACCTTCGACCGCACTGGCGATGGTGTCCGCATCCTGAGACTCCCAAGCGCCCTTCAGCTCCTTTGTGGCATCGTCAAGCAGCGTGCCTTTCCTCCGAAAAGGGCCGGTGCGCAGATCAAAGAGTTCCTTCTCGGCCTTGTCAGCCCACGCCTTCACATCGGCGACCCTCGAGACCGTGAATGAAAGCTTACCCAGGGTCCCGCCCTGGGTGGCAAGTCTCACCATGAGCGGCGCGTAGAGATCCCGTAGCACAGCTTCTTCGGCAAGAATGGCCTCAAAACAGCGCCTGTAACCTTTCTTGCGCGAATCTATCAAATCACTGCGGCGCTTCGAGGCCGCCTCGCAGTCTGTCAGCTTCTCTTTCAGAGCAGCAAGTTTGGCGGTCTCCTCTGCGATCCGCTTGGCGTTGAGAGCAAGTTTGTCGGCAGTCTGCCGGTCGGCGGCGACGACCTTCTGAATCCGCTCGATCTCCGCCTCCAAAACCGCCAGGGGAATCCTCACCAGGTCGGCATCGTCAGCGACATAGCTTCCGTTTTCCAGCAGCTTGGGCGCAGAGCCCTTCCAGTAAGCAAGCTCTTTGGTGGATTGGGCGGCTTTCGCTTTGATCGCGTCATCTACATCGCCGCTGAAGTCGAGCAGGAACCTCTCCCAAGCAGCTTCATCGAGCTTGCTCGCGGCATGTGCCTCTTTCAGGTCGCGAAGATGCTGGGGCGCTCGGTTCTGCCGCTGATCAACGACGTCGTTCTGAAGGTTCTCCAGTCCAGCCTGTTGTTTGGCATAGTAGCGGAGGTAACCCCGGACCTTGTCGGCGGCACTAAGGAGATGCTGGAGCCTTTGGGCGACCGCAGCGCTGGTCGTCGAAGGGACCAAGGCGGATCGGTCCTTCTCATACCCTTTGATGACGGTTTCCTTCTCGGCAATCTGCTTCTTGAGACCGTCGACGGCCAGAATCTTTTCCCGCTCCAGCGCGATTTGTTCAGACATCGCGCTGATGGCAGACTCTTCTCGCTGCCGCGATTCCCGAAGTCCTTGGGCGCGGAGCTCCAGCAGCTCGTGGAAATTCACCGCGCCGTCGCGATCCGTGTGGGCTTCGAAGATGACCCGCTCAATTTCCTTGATCATCTGAGGCATGCCCTCTGGAGAGCAAAGCCGGTCGACGAACTGCTGCGACAGATAGCGGACTCGCGGAAAACTATCCCAGTCCGCGCCAGGT
>NZ_RZSG01000591.1:0-3787 GCF_003997725.1 Mesorhizobium sp. M4A.F.Ca.ET.050.02.1.1 | reverse complement strand
ATATCGGGCTGGCCGGTCTCACCGGCCAGGCCAATATCGAGCTCAAGGGCGCCGATCCCAAGGAGGTGAAACTTCTTGACCAGGCCGAGAAGGAAGGCAGGGTCGCCGAGATCGTCGCCAATCCCTCCGCCGTCACCAATCTCCTGCAGACCGCGCAGAACATCTTCACCCGTGCCGACAAGGTGCTTTCGGATCTCGAAGGCTTCACCCACGACGTGCGCGGGCCACTGACCGATACGGTCAAGAACGTCCAGACCTTCTCCGATGCGCTCGCCAGGAATTCCGACGGCATCGACAAGTTCCTGTCCAGCGTGAGTTCGCTCTCGGATGAGTTGAAAGGAGTTTCGGGCAAGCTCGACGGCACGTTGAAGGCCGCCGAGGGCCTGCTCAACGCCGTCGACAAGGACCAGATCAAGAGCATCGTCGCCAACGTCGACACGGTGACCGGCAATCTGAAGGAAACCTCCAAGCAGTTCGATACCGTCATCAACAACGTCAACACGGCGGTCGGCTCGATCAACGACTTCGCCCAGAAGACGCAAGGCACGCTGGACAAGGTCAACGGCGTGCTCGATGGCATCGATCCGGCCGAGGTGCGCACGGCGCTGGCCAACATCCAGAAGGCCAGCGACAAAGCCAATCAGGCCGCCGCCGACATCGCCAAGGTCACGAACAAATTCGCCAACCGCGCCGACGACATCGACGACACCATCAAGGACGCCAGGCAGCTGGCGCACCGGCTCAATGACGCTTCGGAGCGCGTCGACGGCATCCTGGCCAAGGTCGACAAGCTGCTCGGCTCGGGTGAGGCGAACGGCGTCATGGCGGACGCCCGCGACACGCTGAAGTCGTTCAAGCAGGTCGCCGACACGCTGAATGCGCGGCTCGGCACCATCACCGACAACCTGGCCCGCTTCTCGGGCCAAGGCCTGCAGAATGTCGAGGCGCTGGTCCAGGACAGCCGCCGCTCGATCAACCGCATCGAGGAAGCGGTGACCGACCTCAGCCGCAATCCGCAGCGCATCCTGTCGGGCGGCGAGGGCGAGGTCCGGCAATATGACGGCAGGGTGCGGCGTTGACTTCGATCTTCGCCCGCCTCAAGAACAGAAAAGACCGCAATTGCGGGTTGATCTTACGATCTGGGGACAACGGGGCTCGCGCGTGACGTCGGTTTGGGCAAGGTCGGTTGGGATGACATCGGCTGCGGCGCTGCTTGCGCTCTCGCTGGCCGGCTGCGCGGCGCTCGGCGCCAAGCCGGCGCCGCTCGACACGTTCGAGCTGTCGGCGCCGTCGATCGACGTACGTGGCCACAGCCGCCGGCAGATCCTGATCACTGAGCCGTCGGCGCTCAAGGCGCTGGACAGCCAGAACATCGTCATCAGGCCATCCGATCTGTCGATCCAGTACCTGAAGGGGGCGCAGTGGGCCGACCGCTTGCCGCTGATCGTGCAGGCCAGGCTCGCGGAAACCTTCCAGCGATCCGGCAGCTTTGCCGGCGTCGGCAAGCCGGGCGAGGGGCTGGCGATCGACTATCGGATCATCGTCGAGGTCCGGACCTTCGAAGTGCGCGTCAATGGCGGCGAGCATGCCGAGGTCGAGCTGTTCGTGCGCCTCCTCAACGACCGCAATGGCGAGGTGCGCGCCGCCAAGAGCTTTACGGCGAGCGCGCCGGTCTCGGGCGGCGGCAACGCCGCTTACGTCAGCGCGCTGGACAGCGCCTTCGGCCAGGCCGCCAAGGACATTGTGCGCTGGACGGATTCGCTGATCTGACGATTCGGTCGGGGCACTGCACACGCCCGGCGGGGCATTGCTTCGATATCATCAAGCACAAAAAAAGCGGGCCATGGCCCGCTTTTTTCTTTTCCTGACGAAGCCGCTCAGTGCAGGCGGCCGCTGGCATGGGCCAGCATGGTGTAGACCTTGCCGGTGTCCGAGGTCAGGTAGGTCTGCGCCATGATGTTGTCGCGGTCGTTGCGCGACACGTCCTTGAGCAGCTTCTCGAAATCGTCGCAGTAGCGGTCGACGGCGGCGCGGAACTCCGCCTCGGCTTGGTACTTGCGGCGGATCTCGTCGAAGGTTTGCTGGCCCTTCAGCGTGTAGAGGCGCCGCGTGAACACGTCACGCTCGCCGCGCCGGTAGCGGTTCCACAGCTCGATCGAGGCGTCGTGGTCGATGGCGCGCGCGATGTCGACCGACAGCGAGTTAAGCGATTCCACGACATGCAGCGGCGAACGCTGGGCCGGAGCCGGACGCGGCGCTTCCGCCGGCGCCGCCGGCCTCAGCTCCTCTTCACGAGACGCCCCGGTCAGGAGATCGCGCACCCAGCCGCCTTGCGGCGTGCGGCCATTGGGCTCGCGGCGCGGGGCCGCTTCGGCCGGACGCTCGAGGTCGAGCGTGCCGCGCAAGGTCGTTTCACCCAGCGGCGCCTGCGGAGCCCGGCGCTCGGGCTGCTGCTGCTGCTGAACCGGCGGCCGGCGCGGCGGCTCGGCCGGACGGGCCGGCGCCTGAGGAGCGGGGCGCAGGCTGCGCGGCTCCGAGGAGTCGCTGCCGCTGCGGCCGGACTTCGCGACGATGTCGGAGAGCTCCTTGAGCGCGTTGATCTGCTCGGAAACGGCCCGACGTATGGCCGAGGTCGATTCCTTGGCCTCTTCCGGCATCTCGATGACGCCCTTCTTGAGCTCGGCACGCGTCAGGTCGAGCTCGCTCTTGATCGAACCGGCGGTGCGCCGCATCTCCTCGGTCGCGTCGGCGAAACGCTTGGTCGCCGATTCGACCACCTCGGCGATGGCGGTGCGGATCTTTTCCGCCGATTCCATAGTCCGTCCCTCGGCGTTCTGCATCGTCTGGCCGACCAGGTTCTCGAACGAACGCATGACCTTTTCGAGGTCCTCCGACTTCTTGACCAGGCCGACCGCGAGGTCGTCCAGCGACGACTGCCGTTCCAGCGTGTGCTCGAGATTGCTCTGCGCGGAACTGAGCAGGTCCGAGGCGCTGGAGAGCAACCGGCTGTGCTCGTCGAACTTGGTAGCGATCGATGCGACCTCGCGCAGCGTGGCCGACGACAGGTCGGTGAGCCGGGTCGTATTGGAATCGACCAGGCGCGCCGAGCTGGCGAACGTCTGCGCGGCCTTCTCCGTGGTCGTCGCGAAGCTCTGCGTGCTTCCGGTGAGCCGCTCCTCGACATGGCCGAGATTGACCGCCGCCTGATCGATCAGCTGACCGAGCTGGGCGCTGGAGGTGCTCAGGCGGCCGATGAGCTCGGCGACGCTGTCGGCGAGCGTCGAGCGCGCGCCCTCGACGGCCGAGAGGGTCTCGGCCGTGCGGCTGGCGAGCGCGTTGACGAGCGCTGCGTTTTCGCTGCGCAGCTTCTCGGTCGCCCGCTCGGTAACCTCTTCCATGCTCCGCTGCAGCTCCGAGCCACCCTGGGCGAAGCGCTCGACCAGTGGCTTGGCCGTCTCGTCGAGGATCCTCGACATCTCGGCCGAGCGCGCCGCGAGCATCGTGTTGAGCTCGCGGGTGTTGGCGCCGATTGTCTTGGCGGCGTCGTTGGTGCTCTGGCCGATATGCTGGCCGACGGCGGTGAAGGTCTCCGCGATCACGTTGGCGCGCGAAATGAGTTGCGCCTCCGCGCTCGAAACCTGCTCGCTGAGCTTCTGGCCCATCGTTTCCGCGGTGTAGGCGAGACGATTTTCGACGCCGGAGACCTGCTCTTCGATCCGGGCCGCGGCTGCCGCTGCATTGGACGCCAGTCGCTCGTCGACACCGGCCCGCGCCTGCTCGATCTCGC
>NZ_RZSG01000590.1:0-3787 GCF_003997725.1 Mesorhizobium sp. M4A.F.Ca.ET.050.02.1.1 | reverse complement strand
GGCCTTCTCTCCCGCGCCCCCGCCGAGACGCTGCGCACCATCGCCGCCGATCCCAGACATCTGGGCGCCGAGATCGGCTTCTTCGCGGTGCTGCACACCCGGGGCCAGAATCTGCTGCACCACCCGCACCTGCACTGCGTCGTCCCGGGTGGCGGGTTCTCGCCGGACGGCACGCGATGGATTGCCTGCAGGCCCGGCTTCTTCCTGCCGGTCCGCGTGCTCTCACGCCTGTTCCGGCGGCTGTTTCTAGAGCGCCTGGAGAAAGCCTTTGCGGCCGGCGAACTGCAGTTCTTCTCCGACTTGCAGGGCCTGAGCGCGCCTTGGCGCCGCTTCGAAAGGCCGAGTGGGTGACCTACGCCAAGCCGCCCTTCGCCGGGCCCGAACAGGTCCTCGACTACGTCGGCCGCTACACGCACCGCGTCGCCATCTCCAACAGCCGTTTCGTCGACATCGAGGATGGCGCCGTTCGTTTCCGCTGGAAAGACTACCGGCATGGTGATCGGCAGAAGGTCATGACCGTCTCGGCCGACGAGTTCATCCGCCGCTTCCTGCTTCACGTCCTACCCGAGGGCTTCCATCGCATCCGCTATTACGGCTTTCTCGGCAATCGCCATCGCGCGCAAAAGCTTGCCCGCTGCCGCGACCTACTCGGCATGCCGGCTCCCGAGCCGTCGGTCGAGCCGATCGAAAGGGACTATCGCGACCGCTACGAGGACCTTACGGGCCACTCCCTGCGGCAATGCCCGGCCTGTCACCAAGGGCAGATGATTGTCATCGAAGTCTTCGACGGCGTCACCGGACCCCCGCCATACTGGGATACATCATGAAGGTCACGCTCGGCTTTCTTCGTCATCGTATCGCCCGGACCGTTCGGCCGGAAACCGAGCCGGTCCCCGCGATGGTGCGCGCCGTCACCTCCTGGCCGCCTCTCCGGCAGGGCGCGGCGCCGGCCCTCACTTTGCCGGACCGATATCCGTGTCGCTTTCAACGCATGCGACCCCTGCAAGCGCCGCGTCCGGGCTGCGTCTGCGCCCACGCGATGCCTGTTTCGCGGTGCGGCCTCAATTGAATGCCCATAGCGGCCACCCGTGCCGGCGGCTTAGTCCAACACGTTTTTAGCTCACCGTCGCGATCCGCCACAGCGCGCTCTCGCCACCCGCCTTTCTGCGCGACGCCAAGCTAAAAACGCTCTGCATTATGCCGACGTCGGCATAACGTCCACTTCATGAGGAACGTGCTGGCGCATGCCGGCAAGAGCGGCCGCAGGGTCGTCGCGGCCTTCATCGCCACCGCCTTCGCCCAGGAAACGCCCGAGGCTGCGAGCACCCAATGGCGCGCCGTGGCTGATCAGATCCGGCCCAAGGTCCCGAAGCTGGCCGCCATCCTCGACAACGCCGAACCTGACGTGCTGGCCTATATGACCTTCCCGAAGGAGCACCGGGCCAAGCTCCACTCGACGGATAAGATCGACAAGCAGATTCCTTCGGGATACCCTTCAGGCGCGCGGACGACCTCGTGGCGAAGCGCGGCGCATCGGCTGCAAGCGCCGCCAGGCAGCCTCTATTCGAGCCTTGCCGGATTGAGGCGTCCGCGCGCTCTGGGCCTTCCTGGCGATGTGCATCTCCTGGTTCCGCAATTCCTTGACGTTGTAGGCATAGGCGTGGCCGCGAGCATTGCCTTTTCTTTGCGGCTTGCCGGCCTGCAACTCCATGCTGCGGACCTTGTGAGCGACTAGGCTGGGTCGGGCCCACAGGTAGTCTTTCTCCCTCGTCAGCAAATGCCAGACGAGCACCGTCAGCTTACCGCCACGGCGGCCACCTGATGGCCGCGTTTGGCTCTGATGCGAACGAAGAAGGCGTGCAACGGCCCGGGTGTCTTCGCGGCCGCCCAGGCGGCTTCAACCAGCATCGACCGGGCATGGCTGCGCCCGACCTTGCTGATCCGGCCATGATGGGCGGCGCCAAGGCCCGACTGGCGCACGCGCGGATTGAGCCCGAAATAGCTGACCAGTTTCTTGGGACTCTTGAAGCGGGCGATGTCGCCGATTGCCGCGATCAACCCCGCCGCCACGGTCAGGTTGACGCCAGTGATCGTGAGCAGACGTTTGATTGTGGGATCGTCCAGCGTGCTCTGGGCAATCTCCTGATCAAGGATCGCCAGGTCCTCGGCAAGACGATCGAGTTCGCGCACATGTCGCTCGATTGCCAATAGTTCATCATTTGGGATCGGCTGGCGTATCAACCACGAGCGACCGCGACCGTTGAACAGATCGGCGTGCGGATACTTCGGGATCAGGTGCGCATGAAGGATCGCGTGCACCTCGTTCTTGATCCGGGTCCGATGACGCACGACCTAGTAGCGACGCGCGACCAGCCTGCGCATCCGCTCGGTGGCGGCATCCGGCGTCCAGATCTCCGGCAGATAGCCCGCCGCGAACAAACTGGCCAACGTGCCCGCGTCAACCTTGTCGGTCTTCACATGGGCATGGGCGATCGCCTTCACCTGAAGCGGATTGGCGATGACCACCCGCTTCACGAAGGGCGACAACATCCGTGACACTGCCATGCAGTTGCCGGTCGCTTCGATCACCACCTCGTCTGTCGCCAGAAGGCTTTTGCCGAAGCCTTCCAGAGCGGTGCGGGTCATGTCGACACGACCACCATGTCGAAGTCTGCCTGCTTCCCAGAAAACCACCTCCCCGAAGGTTCGGTGGATGTCCATTCCAACTAGGCGTCGCATTGGCGCTCCTGTCAGATCGAATGACGGGAGCGGCGGGCGACACGACAACTACGGATCCGCGCTCACGGCGCAACCGGGCGAGTCGCAGAGGCGGCCAGCTACTAACACGAGCTCGCAGCTCATCGAATGCATCGGCCTGCCCGCACCTTCGTGCTCCCGGTGCCATCCGTCCCGGATGGTCGCACCATACGCCACGATCCTGGAAACCGCAGCCGGACATCGGCACCGCGTGTCTTATACCGGTTACGAATCCGATCGAGCGTCTCAACGGCGAGATCAAGTGACGCACCGAGGTCGTCGGAATCTTCCCGAACGACGATGCGATCGTGCGTCTCGTCGGGGCGCTGCTGCTCGAACAGAATGATGAGTGGGCCGTCCAGCGAGCCCGCTATATGACCCTTGAGACAATCAGCCAGATGAGCGATGATCCCCTCATCAGCCTGCCAGCCGTGGCGCGCTGATCAGCCCGGCCTATGCCGGAGAGCTCGGCGACCAATGCCGCCAGCTACACCACATCCCGGGACATGATCCAAGGGTCGGGCAGTTCTTCATGAGACAAAGACATCATTTACCGCCCCATTTGGGCGTTCCAGTTGTACAGCGTCGCCTCGTTAGCAACATGTCGTGGCGACCGCGTCGCGAACCTCATCCAGCCAACCCGGCCGCATCTCTGGCACTGACGACAACAGCAAGTCGGTATAGGGATCAAAGGGCGCCATCAGCACTTTGCTCTTCGAGCCGTAGCGTACCACTTCGCCGCGATACATCACCGCGATCGAATCGGCGATTGATCTCACGGTTGCAAAATCGTGGGTAATAAATAGGTACGCGACCTTCTCGACCTGCTGCAGGTTGAGCAGAAGCTTGAGGATGCCGTGGGCGACCAGCGGATCGAGCGCCGACGTCACCTCGTCGCAGATGATCAGCTTCGGCTTGGCGGCGAGCGAACGAGCGATGCAGACGCGCTGCTTCTGGCCGCCGGAAAGCTCCGCCGGGTAGCGGTCGATGAAGCCCTTGCCCATCTCGATCTCGTCGAGCAGCTCGGCAA
>NZ_RZSG01000058.1:0-16092 GCF_003997725.1 Mesorhizobium sp. M4A.F.Ca.ET.050.02.1.1 | reverse complement strand
GACCGGCAGCGTCCAGTTCTCGTCGAACGGATGGACGACGCGGATGCCGGTGTCGAAGCCCTTCTTCTCGGCCGTCTCCAGCGCCGCCACCGAGGTGCCCATGTGGCGGACCTCGTCGATGAACTTGGCCAGCTCGACATTATCCTCGGCAGCCTTCTTGGCCAGCGGATGGTCGGCGGCGACCGCCATGAACGAGGCGCCGAAGATAGTGTCCGGCCTGGTCGTGTAGACCTCCAGCTCATGCTCGCCGGCGACCGGCTTGGCCAGCGGCCAGCGGATCAGCAGCCCTTCCGAGCGGCCGATCCAGTTGTGCTGCATCAGCTTGACCTTCTCCGGCCATTCGTCGAGGCCTTCGAGCGAATCCAGCAGGTCCTGCGCGAAGTCGGTGATCTTGAAGAACCACTGCGTCAGTTCCCGCTGCTCGACCAGCGCGCCGGAGCGCCAGCCGCGACCGTCGATGACCTGCTCGTTGGCGAGCACCGTCATGTCCTCCGGGTCCCAGTTGACCTTGGAGGATTTGCGCGTCACCAGCCCCTTCTCGACGAAGTCGAGGAACAGCATCTGCTGGCGGTGGTAGTAGTCGACGTCGCAGGTGGCGAACTCGCGCGCCCAGTCCAGCGACAGGCCCATGACCTTGAGCTGCTCGCGCATGGTGGCGATGTTCTCATAGGTCCAGTCCTTGGGGTGGACCTTGTTCTGCATCGCCGCGTTCTCGGCCGGCATGCCGAAGGCATCCCAGCCCATCGGGTGCAGCACGTTAAAACCCTTGGCGCGCTTGTAGCGCGCCACGACGTCGCCCATCGTATAGTTGCGGGTATGGCCGATATGGATGCGCCCCGACGGATAGGGGAACATCTCGAGCACGTAGTATTTCGGCTTCGGATCGGCGTTGTCGGCCTCGAACAGCTTCTTTTCGGCCCAGGCCTTCTGCCATTTGGGCTCTGACGCGCGCGGATTGTATCGTTCGGTTGCCATCGGATGTTTTTCACTTAAAAGCTGGCACGAACCGCGGGGCAATGCCCGGCGGCCCAGGAAAATGTCGTCGCGGTGTTCATCATGGATTGCCGGACCCGTCAACTGCGGCGAGCCGGCGAGGACCAAAACTACAGGCAGGATATGGGCATGACGAGCGCCGTCGAACAGCTTTTTGCCGTCAAGGCAAGGATTGCCGCCGCCGAGCGCGAGGCCGGCCGCGACCAAGGCGCGGTCACGCTGGTGGCGGTGTCGAAGACCTTCGAGGCCGCATCGATCAGCCCGGTCATCGAGGCCGGCCAGCGCGTCTTCGGCGAAAACCGCGTGCAGGAAGCGCAAGGCAAATGGCCGGCGCTGAAGCATCTATTTCCCGGCATCGAATTGCATCTGATCGGTCCGCTGCAGTCGAACAAGGCCAGGGAAGCGGTCACGCTGTTCGACGTCATCGAGACCGTGGACCGCGAGAAGATCGCCGCCGAACTCGCCAAGGAGATGGCGAGACAGGGCCGGACACCAAAACTCTACGTTCAGGTCAACACCGGCTCGGAGCCGCAAAAGGCCGGCATCGAGCCGCGCGAGGCGGTCGCCTTCGTCAAGCGCTGCCGCGAGGTCCACGGCCTCGCGGTCGAAGGCCTGATGTGCATTCCGCCAGCCGACGAGAACCCCGGCCCGCATTTCGCGCTGCTGGAGAAGCTCGGCAAGGAGGCTGGGGTCGCAAAGCTGTCGATGGGCATGTCCGGCGACTACGAGACGGCGATCGCCTTCGGCGCGACCAGCGTCAGGGTCGGCTCGGCGATCTTCGGCAGCCGATAACTGGGCGATGAACCTCGCCGCAAAGGCTTGCCAGATGTATATCCAGCCAAGCTAGCTAGGACGGTCTTCATGAACTGGCATCTACAGGACGCAAAAAACAATTTTTCGAAAGTGTTTCAGCGGGCGCGAACCGAAGGGCCACAGACCGTGACACTTCGCGGTGAACGGGCTGCAGTTGTCCTGTCCGTGGAGGACTACGATCGCCTTGCCGGAAAGAAGAAATCGCTTGCCGAATATCTTCTGACCGGCCCCGGGTGGGACGATGAGTTTGACGAGGAAATCACCCGTCGCCGGAATACGATGATCCGGGACATCGACCTCTGAATATACCTGCTGGATACGAACGTCGCTTCGGATACGCAGAGGCGCCTGCCGAAGCCGCCTGCGTGGGTGGCTTCGATCGATCCGGCGTCGATCAGCCTTAGCGTCATTACCCTTGGCGAGATCGAGCGAGGGATCGTCAAGCAGCGCAAGGTTGACCCTGAAAGGGCGGCCCGGCTCGATATCTGGCTGCGAGAGTTGCGAAGAGACAATGCAGACTGCATTCTTCCAATCACCGAAGAGATTGCGTTGGCAGGGGCCGCATCACGGCAGGTCGTACGCGAGGTAGCGCAGACACACTGATAGCAGCGACAGCCCTCGTCCATGACCTAATCGTGGTTACGCGCAATGTCTGACTTCGAAGACATCGGCGTTACCGTACTTAATCCCTGGGAACCACCTACTGCCTAGCGGTGGCTGCCCGACGGTTCTCTTGAGCCAGTTGCTCGCCACGCTTGCTCCAAGCTCTTGAAACGGAACGTACCGTTCCTATTTGCTCCAGCGTCATTCCCCATCTCCCTGGAGCTCCCAACATGCGCTACAATCAACTCGGAAACACCGGCCTGTTCGTCTCCGAACTTTGCCTCGGCACCATGACCTTCGGCGCCGCCGGCGAGAACGCCCAATGGGGCCTGATCGCCAGCCTCGACCAGAAAGGCGTCAACGAGATCGTCGGCCGCTCGATTGCCGCCGGCGTCAACTTCTTCGACACGGCCGATGTCTATTCCTTCGGCGCCTCCGAAAGACTGCTCGGCCAGTCGCTCCGGGATCTCGGCGTCAAGAGTTCGGACGTCATCATCGCCACCAAGGTGCATGGCGTCATGGGCGAGGGCCCGAACCAGCGCGGCTCCTCGCGCGGCCACATCATGGATTCGGTCGAGGCCAGCCTCGAACGGCTGCAGCTCGATCACATCGACCTCTACCAGCTGCACGGCACCGACACGGTGAGCCCGATCGACGAGACGCTGCGGGCGCTCGACGATCTAGTGTCCAGCGGCAAGGTGCGTTACGTCGGCGTCTCGAACTGGCAGGCCTGGCGCATCGCCAAGGCGCTGGGCATTGCCGAGCGCAAGGGCCTTGCCCGCTTCGAGACCGTGCAGTCCTACTATTCGATCGCCGGCCGCGACCTCGAACGCGAGATCGTGCCGCTGCTCAACGAGGAGAAGCTCGGCCTGATGGTCTGGTCACCGATGGCCGGCGGGCTGCTCTCCGGCAAATACGGTCCGGGCGCGCCTGGCAATGGCGAAGGCCGACGCGCCTCCTTCAACTTCCCGCCGGTCAACGAGGATCGCGCCTGGGCAGCCGTCGCTGTCATGCGCGAGATCGCCAGGAAGCACGATGTCAGCGTTGCCACCGTGGCGCTCGGCTACGTGCTGGCAAAACCCTTCGTGATGAGCGTCATCATCGGCGCCAGCCGCATGGACCAGCTCGAGCAGAACCTCGCCGCCACCGCGCTGAAGCTCGACGCCGAGGATATCGCCAGGCTGGACGAGGTCAGCACACTGCCCTCCGAATATCCTGGCTGGATGCTGGAGCGGCAGGGCGCTGGCCGGCGCCCGGCGCCGTTCGTGCCGAAGGCCTAGTTCGTCCGCTTCGTCTGAGCAGCCGCGCGTCCCTCGGGCGCGCGGCATTTTTCGTGCCCCGTTCAGAGCCGCACCGTTTCGACCAGAAAATCGAGAAAGGCACGCACCCTGGCCGGCAGGTGCTTGCCCTGGCCGACATAGACGGCGTGGGTCATTTCCTCGTCGCCGGGATTGAAATCCTCGAGCAGCGGCACCAGCCGGCCGGCGGCGATGTCGGGCTCGACATGCCAGCGCGCCAGCCGGGCGATGCCCGCGCCGGCAAGCGCCATCAGCCGCATCGCCTCGCCGTCGCTGACCTGGGCATTGCCCTTGATTGGGACGACGGTGGCAAGGCCGGCCCTGTCGGCAAACGGCCAGCCGTCGATATGGCGCGCGAAGCGGAAGCCCATGCGGTTGTGGCGGTCGAGATCGGCCGGCGTGCGCGGAGTGTCGTGCGCATCGAGGTAGGAGGGTGCTGCGACCACCACCACGCCGCTCTGCCCGAGTTTGCGCGCCACCAGCCGCGATTCGCCGAGCGGCCCGGCGCGGATGGCGACGTCGGCGCGCTCCTCCATCAGGTCGATGACATGGTCGGTCAGCACGACGTCTACCGAGATCTCGGGATAGTGCTCCAGGAAGCGCGGCAGAAGCGGGATCAGCCGGTGCTGGCCGAACGGCACATAGGAGTTGATTCTGAGCAGGCCGCGCGGCGCGGCGCCGGCCGCCGCCTCGCGCTCGGCCGCCGCCATGTCGGCCAGGATGCGCACGCCGCTGTCGTGGAAGGCGACGCCTTCCGGGGTGAGCTGCAGCCTGCGCGTCGAACGGCTGACCAGGCGGGCGCCGAGCCGCGCCTCCAGCCGCGCGATCAGCTTGCTCACCGCCGACGGCGTCATGCGCAGCGTCCGCGCCGCGGCGGAAAAGCTGCCAGCCTCGACGACACGGACAAACACCTCGATCTCGCCGGAGCGGTTTATCTCTGGTCTTGCCATTCATGAATCTATTTCACAATTAATATGCCTCGGGCAAGGCTGGTTCACAGGCGGTAGCAACCCGATCTTCTGGCCGGGACGCGGGAAAATGATGTTCCTGCTCCACCAACGGGACGACCGCCATGCCTCTTGCTCTTTATGCCCTCGCCGCCGGCGCTTTCGGCATCGGTGTCACCGAATTCGTCATCATGGGCCTGCTGCTCGAGGTCAGCGGCGACCTCGGCGTTTCGATCTCGGCCGCCGGCCAGCTGATCTCCGGCTATGCGCTGGGCGTCGTTATCGGCGCGCCGCTGCTCACCATCGCCACCGGCCGCTGGCCGCGCAAGACCGTGCTCCTGGCGCTGATGGCGATCTTCACCCTTGGCAATCTCGCCTGCGCGCTCGCTCCCGATTACTGGACGCTGATGGGCGCCCGCGTGCTCACCGCCTTTGCCCACGGCACCTTCTTCGGCGTCGGCTCGGTCGTGGCGACCGGGCTGGTCGCGCCCAACAGGAAGGCCTCGGCGATCGCGCTGATGTTCACCGGGCTGACCATCGCCAATATCCTCGGCGTCCCGTTCGGCACATGGCTCGGCCAGGCCTTCGGCTGGCGCGCCACCTTCTGGGCGGTGACGCTGGTTGGCATCGCGGCCTTCGCGGTCATCTTGGCCCTGGTGCCGCGCGAGCAGCCAGAGCCCCAGAAGAGCAATCTGCGCGCCGATCTCGCGGTGCTCGGCCGCGCACCCGTCCTGCTCGGCTTCGCCACCACCGTGCTTGGCTATGCCGGCGTCTTTGCCGTCTTCACCTACATCGCTCCGATGCTGACCGAAATCAGCGGCTTTCCGGAAGCGGCGGTGTCGCCGATCCTGCTCGTCTTCGGCGGCGGCCTCATCGCCGGCAACCTGATCGGCGGCAAGGCAGCCGATCGCTGGCTGGTGCCGTCCGTGCTCGGCAGCCTGATTGTGCTGGCGCTGGTGCTTGGCCTGATGACTCTTGGCCTGCGGAGCCAGGTGCTGGCGGTCCTCTTTGCCGGCCTGCTCGGCGCCGCCGCCTTCGCCACCGTGGCGCCGCTGCAGATGTGGGTGCTGGAAAAGGCCGAAGGCGCCGGGCAGAGCCTTGCCTCCTCCTTCAACATCGCCGCCTTCAACCTCGGCAACGCCGCCGGCGCCTGGCTGGGCGGCGTGGTTATCGCGCATGGCCCCGGCCTTGGCGCCGTCACCTGGGTCGCGGCCCTGCTGCCGCTTTCGGCGCTCTGCGTCGCCGCGCTGGCGCTGCGCCTCGATCGCGCCCAGGCGCTCGGCGAGCCGGCGTCCGTCCGCACGTAGTCTGCCCGGCAAAAGCTCAACCACCCTCTCAATCCAAGCAGGAGCAAAAGATGGATTATCGACGTCTTGGCGCATCGGGCCTCAAGGTCCCGGCGCTCTCGTTCGGGGCCGGCACCTTCGGCGGTTCCGGCCCGCTGTTCGGCGCCTGGGGCAACAGCGACGCGCAAGAGGCGCGCCGGCTGCTCGACATCTGCCTCGAGGCCGGCGTCAACCTCTTCGACACCGCCGATGTCTATTCGAACGGCGCTTCGGAAGTGGTGCTGGGCGCGGCGATCAAGGGCCGCCGCGACGCCGTGCTGATCTCGACCAAGACATCGCTGCCAATGGGCGACGGGCCAGCCGATTACGGCTCCTCGCGCTCGCGTCTGATCAAGGCGGTGGAGGACGCGCTCAGGCGTCTCGGCACCGACTACATCGACCTCTTGCAACTGCACGCCTTCGATGCCGGCACACCGGTCGAAGAGGTACTGTCGACGCTGGACCACCTCGTGCGCGCCGGCAAGCTGCGCTATGTCGGCGTCTCCAATTTCTCCGGTTGGCAGGTGATGAAGTCGCTCGGCCTGGCGGAGAAGCACGGCTACCCGCGCTACGCCGCGCATCAGGTCTACTATTCGCTGCTCGGCCGCGACTATGAATGGGAGCTGATGCCGCTCGGCCTCGACCAGGGCGTCGGCGCGCTGGTGTGGAGCCCGCTCGGCTGGGGCCGGCTGACCGGCAAGATCCGCCGCGGCCGGCCTCTGCCGGAAAGGAGCCGGCTGCACGACACGGCAAGCTTTGGGCCGCCGGTCGATGACGAACACCTGTTCAATGTTGTCGAGGCACTAGACGCCGTTGCTGAGGAAACCGGCAAGACGGTGCCGCAGGTCGCCATCAACTGGCTCCTGCAGCGCCCGACCGTCGCCTCCGTCATCATCGGCGCCCGCAACGAAGAGCAGTTGCGCCAGAACCTTGGCGGCGTCGGTTGGACGCTGACGCCGGAGCAGATCAGGACACTGGACGCGGCAAGCGAAGTCACCGCGCCTTACCCGTACTTCCCCTATCGGCGGCAAGAGGGCTTTGCCCGGTTGAACCCGCCGGCCGTCTGACACCAGTTTACCCGCCGGGCGGCGGCATCGCCGCCGTTCAGCGGGGCAAAAATTTGCCCCCGACCTTTCGCCGAAGAGCTTGCGGCTCCTGGAAGCAAACCTCGATCTACTCAGCTATGTCGGGAACCTTCCACGGTGGCGTTCCCGCGATACGCCCGCCTTTGGCCGCCTTGAAATAGGTCACCGCGAGGTCCTCGTGGCACATGGCGGACAGGTATATTTGAATTGACCCGCCAAGCGGCGTGACCGGATAGCGCTCGCCGCATGCTCGGCCACGAGCCTCATAGCGGCGCTTCTGCGCGGCCGTCATATGGTCGAAGAAACCGGCCTCGCACTTGCTCATGACGATCTCCGTCATAGTGGCATCGCCACTCGACCCCCAGGCGCAGGCATCGTGCAGCTTGTGTGCTTGGATGCAGTCCGGCGCGGCTTCGATATCCTCCGGTTGGATCGGCGCTTCCCCCTTCGGGCACCGCGCCTCTGCCGCGGCCCCGACGCCGCCAAGCGCAAGCCAGATCAAGATCGTCCACCCGATCCGCATATCGACTCCCAGACGGTTTACCCGAACGCGGCTGCCACACTGCGACTACAAGGACCCCGCCGGCGGCACCGCGTCGACCATGACGAATCGATCTGGGTTTTCCCCAATCGCCAAGGCATGCGAGCCGTCGGTCGGAACGGCACCGAGAGACTAATGCACCAGAAACTCTCCATCCACCTTGCGCCACTCGTTCGGCGCGACCAGCGTCTGGTGCGTGTAGGTCACCGAATGCAGCGGCCCGTCGAGCTTGGCCTTCCAGAACTCGATGAAGCGGATCAGCACCGGGAACTTCGGCGCGATGTCGTAGTCCTGCCAGATGTAGCTCTGCAAGAGATGCGGATGGTCGGGAAAATGGTAGAGAATCTTGGCCGTGGTCAGGCCATATCCCCTGAGCATCAGGTCCATTTCGGTATGGTCATGCATTGCAGCCCCCTGCGTCGATCTCCTTTCCTCCCATGTGTGATTCTGCGCTCAGTTGCTTAACTGTCTATTGATTTTTTCTGATCGTGTCGGCCTTTTCCTTCGCCAAAACATGCAGTTAGCAGCGATAGGCCGTGAGTGCTGACAGCGTGCGGCAGTGCCCCTGCGTCATCCCGCCGCGCGAATCCAACGTCTAATGTTGTCGTCACCGCGGAACTGTTAATAATGCGCCCGAATTCGCGGCCGCTTCGCCGCGACACCGCCACCCGGCGGCTTGGTTTGGGGAGGAAACTGAAAATGTCCGAGGTTCATGTCCATCGGGTGCAGCCGGCGTGGAAGAAGAACGCGCTGATCGATAACGACACCTATCTCAAATGGTATGCTGACAGCGTGAAGTCACCGGACAAGTTCTGGGCCAAGCACGGCAAGCGCATCGACTGGTTCAAGCCCTTCAGCAAGGTCAAGAACACCTCCTTCGACGGCAAGGTGTCGATCAAATGGTTCGAGGACGGCGAGACCAACGTGTCGTGGAATTGCATCGACCGGCACCTGAAGAAGCGCGGCGACCAGACCGCCATCATCTGGGAAGGCGACAATCCCTATGACGATCGCAAGGTCACCTATAACGAGCTCTATGCGCACGTCTGCCGCTTCGCCAACGTGCTGAAGAAGCACGGCGTCAAGAAGGGCGACCGCGTCACCATCTACATGCCGATGATCCCGGAAGCGGCCTATGCGATGCTGGCCTGCACGCGGATCGGCGCCATCCACTCGGTCGTCTTCGGCGGCTTCTCGCCGGACGCGCTCGCCGGCCGCATCGACGACTGCAAGTCGACCATCGTCATCACCGCCGATGAGGGCCTGCGTGGCGGCAAACATGTCCCCCTGAAGGAAAATACCGACAAGGCGGTCGAGATCGCCGCCAAGGCCGGCACCAGGGTCGACAAGGTGGTGGTGGTGCGCCGAACCGGCGGCAAGGTCGGCTGGGCACCGGGACGCGACGTCTGGTACCACGAGGAAGCCGCGACCGTTAAGGCCGACTGCAAGCCGGAGAAGATGAAGGCGGAGGATCCGCTGTTCATCCTCTACACCTCCGGCTCGACCGGCAAGCCGAAGGGCGTGCTGCACACCACCGCCGGCTATCTCGTCTACGCCTCGATGACGCACCAATATGTCTTCGATTACCATGACGGCGACATCTACTGGTGCACCGCCGATGTCGGCTGGGTCACCGGCCACAGCTATATCGTCTATGGGCCGCTCGCCAACGGCGCCACGACGCTGATGTTCGAGGGCGTGCCGAACTACCCCTCGCAGTCGCGCTTCTGGGAAGTCATCGACAAGCACAAGGTCAACATCTTCTACACCGCGCCGACGGCGCTGCGCGCCCTGATGGGCGCCGGCGATGCCCATGTGACGAAGACCTCGCGCAAGTCGCTGCGCGTGCTGGGCTCGGTCGGCGAGCCGATCAACCCCGAGGCCTGGGAGTGGTATTTCAACCTCGTCGGCAACGGCAAGGTTCCGATCGTCGATACCTGGTGGCAGACCGAGACCGGCGGCATCCTGATCACGCCGCTGCCCGGCGCCACAAACCTCAAGGCCGGCTCGGCGACGCGGCCCTTCTTCGGCGTCAAGCCGCAACTGGTCGACGGCGACGGCAAGGTGCTGGAAGGCGCGGCCGACGGCAATCTCTGCATCACCGATTCCTGGCCTGGCCAGATGCGCACCGTCTATGGCGATCACGATCGCTTCGTGCAGACCTATTTCTCGACCTACAAGGGCAAATACTTCACCGGTGACGGCTGCCGCCGTGACGACGACGGCTATTACTGGATCACCGGCCGCGTCGATGACGTCCTCAACGTGTCCGGCCACCGCATGGGCACCGCGGAAGTGGAATCGGCGCTGGTCAGCCACGACAAGGTTTCGGAAGCCGCCGTCGTCGGCTACCCGCACGACATCAAGGGCCAGGGCATCTACTGCTATGTCACGCTGATGGCCGGCGAGGCAGCGAGCGACGGGCTGCGCAAGGAGCTTGTCGACCATGTCCGTAAGGAGATCGGCGCCATCGCCACGCCCGACAAGATCCAGTTCGCGCCGGGCCTGCCCAAGACCCGCTCGGGCAAGATCATGCGCCGCATCCTGCGCAAGATCGCCGAGGACGATTTCGGCGCGCTCGGCGACACCTCGACGCTGGCCGACCCGGCCGTCGTCGACGACCTCGTCGCCAACCGGCAAAACAAGAGGAGCTGATGGCCGACGCGGCGGCACGGGGCACGGTTAGCCAGCTCTGGCGCTATCCGGCGAGCTCGCTCGCCGGCGAGCGCCAGCATGCGATCGAGGTCGGAAGCCGCACCGTCGATGGCGATCGGCTGTTCGGCCTCGTCGATGCGACCAGCGGCGAGATCGCCCGGCCCGACCGGGAGGCGAAATGGCACAAGGTGCCGCTGATCCGCACCCGGCTGTCGAACGCCCGGGAACTGGAAGTTGCCGTTCCCGGCGGCGGCTGGCTGGCGGCGCCCGGGGCCGAAAGCGACCGCGCCATCTCCGCCTTTCTCGGTTTCGCGGCTTCGATCCGGCCATTCCGCCAGGACGATGCCGCGCCGGATTATGCCGGCCCGCTGACCGCGGAACGCTACGTCAAGACGCCGATCCATCTTTTGACCACCGCCTCGCTCGCACGGCTCAAGACGCTGCATCCGGAAGGGGCGGCCGACCCGCGCCGCTTCCGTCCCAACATCGTCATCGACATGGCCGCGGTCGAAGGTTCGTTTCCCGAAGCCGAATGGGTCGGCCGCAAGCTCGCTATCGGCGACCTGCTGCTCACCGTCTCGGAGCCGTGCCGCCGCTGCGGCTTCACCATCATCGCCCAGGACGGCTTCGACGCCGATCCCGGCATCCTGCGCAACCTGGTGCGCCACAACGCCCACAATCTCGGCGTCTACTGCACCGTCGACCGGCCGGCGCGGATCGAGGTCGGCGCGACGATGCGCTTCGTCTAGCAATACACCAACGCCTTTTTCGCCTGCCCCTTGTCTTTCGCTGCAACGCACCCCATCATGAGGGTGTGTTCAACAGATCGAAAGGAGGTGATCCGATGTCGAGTGATTTCGTTTTCCAGAACGTGGCCTCAGCGGATTGCACTTTCGGGAAGCAGTCTTCCCGTTAAGGCGCGAGAAGCGCGGCAGGTGATGCGATGGCATCACCGCCAGAGACCGCGTCATGGACGGAAACACGGAAGGCCGCCGGCTTCGTGAAGAAGCGGCGGCCTTTTCCGTTTGGCGGGCTGCGCACGCGCTCGCCGCAACGTCTCAGCGGTTGATCGTGAGCTTCTCGATGTTCTCGGTGATCTTGCCGAACGCGTCGGACAGTTCCGGACCGTTGGCCGCCTCGTAATAGTGCTTGAGCGACGATGTATCGGCCGTGGCGCAATCCTTGAGCAGGGTCTTTGCCTGGTCACGCTCCGTCGCCGTCATCGACGGATCGTTGAGATCGAAGCCGATGGTGAAGATCTCGATGCCGTCGCGCTTCATGTTG
Organism: Mesorhizobium sp. M4A.F.Ca.ET.050.02.1.1; assembly: GCF_003997725.1. Classification (NCBI taxonomy): domain Bacteria; kingdom Pseudomonadati; phylum Pseudomonadota; class Alphaproteobacteria; order Hyphomicrobiales; family Phyllobacteriaceae; genus Mesorhizobium; species Mesorhizobium sp. M4A.F.Ca.ET.050.02.1.1. Next base: position 4,548 of record NZ_RZSG01000058.1, on the reverse strand, counting down.
GCGCAGATGCTTTCGGCGTTGCCGCGCGACATCTGGCCTTGGTCCTGTGATTTGGGCGCGCCGCGCGCTCCGGCAAAGGCAGTGTTGAACTGGCCGTCGGTCATCAGGATGGCGATCTTGGCCACCTTTCTGGTGTCGAAATTGGCGGGGCCGGCGCCGAGGCCGGCGTCCGCGATCGCCGAGCGCCAGGCCGGCGAGAGCATGTAGTAACCCCACTGCGCGGCGATCCCGCCGGCCGTGACGCCCGCGGCGCTGAAATGGTCGATGGCGGTGAGCAGCTTGCCTTCATCGGCGGTCAATGGAACGAGGGCGGCCGAGGGACACACTTTCATGCGGTAGTCGCGGTTGACCTTGGCCTGATATATCCTGCCCTTGTTGTCGAGGCGCAGCGTGTAGGGCCCGTCGGACGAATAGTCGGCATAGCCGTCCTTGTCCTTGCGCTCGGTCGCGCATTTGTCGGGCGCCGAAGTCGCCGACGCCGATACGGGCGCGTCGATCGGCGGCGGGACCTTCGGGCCAGTCGCCGTCTCGACGAACAGGGTGCCGGCCAGGCCGCCTGTATTGACGGCCTCGGCATAGGGGACGATCGACACCCGCACGCGCGGATTGCCGGGGTCGCGGTTCTGGCCGAGCAGATCCTTGACCGCGTCCGAGGCGGCAGCCTGCAGGTCGCCGATCTTGTTGGTCTTGGCGCGCTTGTCGGGGGCCATCGACCCGGTGACGTCGAGCATCATCGCCACCTCGATTGTCTTGTCGGAATAGAGCGCGGTGGTGGAGACGGCAATGCGCGTGGTGTCGCCCATGCTGAACAGCGGGAAGTAGAAGGCGACATCGACATGCGCGTCCGCCCGGACGGTCTTTGCGGCCTTGTCTACCGTCAATTTGTCGAGGACGACCTGGCCGGCTTGCAGGATGCCGGCCGCGCTGTTGGCGTCGAGAAAAGCCTGCACCGACTTGCTCGCGTCGGCCTCCTTGATGACGTCGGTGGTCAGGTCCCGCGCCGTCGAGGTGACGGCTGCGTCGACCACGCCCTGCAGGCTGGATTGGGCATTGTAGATCTGGGTGATGTTGACGCCGAAGCCGACACCGAGCGCCAGCACCGAGGCGGCGGCGCCGAACAGGATGGCGAAGTTTCCGCCGCGATCCCTGGCAAAGCCGCCTGCCCCGTGAACAAGACCCGCAAAACGCCGCATCTTCCGCCTCCATTCGCCATCGGCCTCGAAGCCGACTGACGGATGCGGTGCAGGATTCCGGCCGGGTTGGGGCACCCTGCCGGATGAATCCGGCGCTTTCTAGTCAAGTCCTTGTTTTTGCTTGAATTCCGAGCAAGTCAGGGTGAACGGCCGGTAAACAAAAGGCCGTGGCAGCCGCGGAGTTTAGGAAGTGCTTACCATGCTCCGTCTTCGCGCGACCGAGCCGCCAACCGCGATCCCAGTCCGGCACAGGCGCGCTGTGCCGAAGCGGATCATGATCCGGCTCTGTGTCTTGCGGGAATCCGGCCGCGGCAGGGCCTATGCCAGCATCTGCGCGCTGACCGTCCTGTCGACGTTGTGATGGGGCGGGCTGAACAGATTGCGCTCCTGCTCATAGGTCCAGACCTTGAACAGCTTGAGCTGATGCTGGCCGAAGCTGTGCAGCAGTGGCACGTCGGTAGCGTCGCGGCCGCGCGCGATGACAACGCGGCCGATCCTGGGAATATTGTGGCGGGGATCGAACGTGTACCATTTGCCGTCGAGGAAGACTTCGAGCCAGGCCGAGAAGTCCATCGGCGCCGGATCGACGGGAACGCCGATGTCGCCGAGATACCCGTTCACATATCGGGCGGGCATGTTCATGGCGCGGCACAGCGCGATCGCCAGATGCGCGAAGTCGCGGCAGACGCCGACGCGCTCCTCATGCGCCTGCGCCGCCGTGCGGGTGGCGCGCGCATAGCCGTAGCCGAAGGACAGCCGACTGTGGACGTAATCGACGATCGCCTGCGCCCGCGCCCAGCCCGGCGGCAAGTTGCCGAACCGCTGCCAGGCGAGATCGCTGAGATGGTCTGTTTCGCAATAGCGGCTGCCAAGCAGGTAGACGAGCACGTCATCGGGGAGCTCCGCCACCGGCGTTTCCCTGGCGAGCGTGTTGACCTCGTCCGGCTCACCGCTGTCCTCGATGACCGCGTCATAGAGGATGCGAAAGCCGCCGGCAGGCGCGGTGAAGCGGCGGCAGCTGTTGCCGTGGCGGTCGTGGTAGACCCTGGTCGGCACGGAAGGCGAGGTGAGCACGCGCGTCTGCCGCTTGATGTCGGCCTGACGATCCCTGTGGATGTCGAGCAGCGAGATGATCGGCGTCGATCCGGCGCATTCAATGGCGATTTCGTAGCCGAGCCGGATCAGCATCGCGATACCCCCTGCGGTCATTCTGGAAGACAGTCTTTTCAACGCGGCAGGCCTGCCATGGTTCCCCTTGGAACACTTTCAGGAACAGTGCGTAGTGGTCTTCCGTACGGAATTGCGCAAAACAGATATTGGAGCGGTTTGCACCGCTCCGGCATGTCAAAAGGCGGCCTTGCGCCTTTCCACGGCCCGGCCATGCGGCTACGATCGATCGTAGCTTAGTCCCTCCCGAATACGACCTCCAGGATTTTAGATGTTTGCAGGCAGAAAATTCGCGGCCTTCCTGTTCGATATGGACGGCACGGTGATCAATTCCATTGCCGCGGCCGAAAGGGTGTGGACTGACTGGGCTCAGCGCCAGGGCCTCGACGTCGCGACCTTCCTGCCGACGATTCATGGCAAGCGGGCTGTCGAGACCATCGCCGCGCTGATGCTTCCGGGCATCGATCCGGTGCTTGAGGCCGACGCGCTGCTGAAGGCTGAAGCGGGTGATCTCGAAGGCATCGTGCCGATCGCCGGCGCGGTGTCGTTTCTCAAGTCGCTGCCGCCGGAGCGCTGGGCGATCGCCACCTCGGCACCGCACGAACTGGCGCTGCTGCGCATGAAGGCGGCCGGCATTCCTGTTCCCGCCGTGATCGTCGCGGCCGAGGACGTCACCCGCGGCAAGCCGGCGCCCGATTGCTTCCAGCTCGCAGCCAGGCGTCTCGGCGTCGACGCACGCGACTGCCTGGTCTTCGAGGACGCTCCGGCCGGCATCGCGGCGGCGGAAGCGTCCGGCGCTTCCCTGATGGTGATCAGCGCCACGCACACGCATCCGATCGCGACGCTGCACGCATCGATCGCCTCTTACGACGAGCTTGGCATTACCGTCGATGATCGGGGTGGGATTGAGTTGGCACCGTCTCGGGCCGCGGCCTAGAGGGCGTCGAGATTCAGGTCAGGCCGAGTCGAGAAGGGTGGTTTCCGAGAACCGGAGGGGAGCGTACTTGAGGTACGTGAGCACCGGAAGCGCAGGAAACCAGCGTTCGCAGGCCGGCCTCACCTGAATATCGGCGCACCCGCTAAAAGTCGCTGGTAAGACCTTTCACCTCCCAGTCGCCGTAGCGGCCGGGTTCCTTGCCGCCGCGGCCGCCGATTTCCTTGGGCAGCGCGGCTTCCTTTTCGCGATATTTCCGGCGCCTCGCCTCAGCCTCGGCCAGCGCGCGGCTGGCCGCCGGCGTCGGGGTTTTTTGCGGCGCGTCGCTCGCCGGCGCGGCATCGGCTTTGCTGGTCTGGTCGGTCATGCGATAGTCCCGGCGCATTGAAACAGGGGCAGGTGTCTCCCATCATATAGCCATGAACTCGCAAGGATCGACCCCTTTCGCCACCACGGACGGATCTAGACGATGAACACCCTTCGCACAGCAATGCTTCTTGCCGCGATGACGGCGCTGTTCATGGGCGTCGGCTTCCTGATCGGCGGCTCCGGCGGCATGGTGATCGCGCTGCTGATCGCCGCCGGCATGAATCTGTTCAGCTACTGGAACGCCGACAAGATGGTGCTGTCGATGAATCGCGCCGTCGAGGTCGATGCGAAGAACGCACCTGAGTTCTACGCCATCGTCCAGGCGTTGGCCAAGCAGGCCGGCCTGCCGATGCCGAAGACCTATCTGATCGACAATCCGCAGCCCAACGCGTTCGCCACCGGCCGCAATCCCGAGAATGCCGCAGTGGCCGCCTCCACCGGGCTGCTGGAACAGCTCTCGCATGAGGAAGTGGCGGCGGTGATGGCGCACGAACTCGCCCACATCCAGCACCGCGACACGCTGACCATGACCATCGTCGCGACGCTGGCCGGTGCCATCTCGATGCTCGGCAACTTCGCTTTCTTCTTCGGCGGCAACCGCGACAACAACAACCCGTTCGGCTTCGTCGGCGTGCTGGTGGCGATGCTGGTCGCGCCCTTCGCCGCGATGATCGTGCAGATGGCGGTGAGCCGTACCCGCGAATACGAGGCCGATCGGCGCGGCGCCGAAATCTGCGGAAATCCGCTCTGGCTGGCATCTGCCCTTGACAAGATCGCCCGCGGCGCCGAACGCATCCGCAACCCGGATGCCGAACGCAATCCGGCGACGGCGCACCTCTTCATCATCAATCCCCTGCACGGCGAGCGCATGGACAGTCTGTTCTC
>NZ_RZSG01000589.1:0-3795 GCF_003997725.1 Mesorhizobium sp. M4A.F.Ca.ET.050.02.1.1 | reverse complement strand
GGCTAGTTGTTCAGCAGCCGAAGCCATGCCTGATTCTCCGCTTGGTCACGCTCGATGCCCGCAGCTCAGGCGGCGCGTGTCACCGAAGCTCACGAGATAAGCTCCGGACCGTAAACATGCAAGCGGCCGCGTTGACGCGGCCGCCTAATTGATCAGATCAAGGCGCGAAGGACGGTAAAACCTGGCTTCACTCGTGCCATCTGCGCATTAAATCGCCGTTACTCTGCGGCGGCCTTTTCCGGCACCTTCACCGAGCCGCCGGCCTTCTCGATCTTCTCGATCGCGGCCTTGGAGGCACCGGCCACGTCGAAGGCGAGCTTCGCCTTGAGGTCGCCGTCGGACAGAATGCGCACGCCGTCCTTGGCGCGGCGGATGACGCCGGCCGCGATGAGGGCCTCGGCCGTCACCGTCGCCTTGGCGTCGAGCTTCTTTGCGTCGAGCGCGGCCTGGATGCGGGCCAGCGACACGACGGTGAAGCTCTTGCCGAACAGGTTGTTGAAGCCGCGCTTCGGCAGGCGCCGGTAAAGCGGCATCTGGCCGCCCTCGAAGCCGTTGATGGCCACGCCCGAGCGTGCCTTCTGGCCCTTGACGCCGCGGCCGCCTGTCTTGCCCGAGCCGGAGCCGATGCCGCGGCCCAGACGCTTCTTGGAGTGCGTGGCGCCGTCCTTGTCACGCAGATCGTTGAGTTTCATCTTCGTTCTCCTGCGCTTCTGCTCAGCCCTCGTCCACGACGCGGACGAGATGCTGGACGGCAGCGATCATGCCGCGCACGGAAGGCGTATCTTCCAGCGTGCGCTGCTTGTGCATCTTGTTGAGGCCGAGGCCGACCAGCGTGGCGCGCTGCTCCTTCGGCCGGCGGATCGGCGAGCCGATCTGCTCGACGGTGATGGTCTTGGTAGCTTTCTTGGCCATGGTCTGGATCCCTGGTCAGCGTCGACTATTCTTCAGCCGCGACGGCGGTGCCGCGGCGGGCCTGAAGGGTCGAGTACTTGATGCCGCGCGCGGCAGCCACATCCTTCGGATGCATCTGGCTCTTCAGCGCGTCGAAGGTGGCGCGAACCATGTTGTAGGGGTTCGACGAACCCATCGACTTGGCGACCACGTCATGCATGCCGAGCGTCTCGAAGACGGCGCGCATCGGGCCGCCGGCGATGATGCCGGTACCCTGCTTGGCGGCGCGCAGCAGAACGCGTCCGGCGCCCCAGCGGCCCTCGACGTCGTGATGCAGCGTGCGGCCCGAGCGCAACGGCACGAAGATCATGTCGCGCTTGGCCGACTCGGTTGCCTTGCGGATCGCTTCCGGCACTTCGCGCGCCTTGCCGTGGCCGAAGCCGACACGGCCCTTCTGGTCGCCGACGACGACGAGCGCGGCAAACCCGAAACGCCGGCCGCCCTTCACAACCTTGGCGACGCGGTTGATGTGGACGAGCTTGTCCACCATGCCGTCGTCGCGCTCTTCGCGCTCACGCTCGCGGCCGCGGCCGCCTTCCCTACGTTCCTGTGCCATATCCTGTTCCTTGTTCTTTTCCGGAAGCACGGTTGCTGCAATGCCGGCGCCGCTTTCGGGTCGCCGGCGGTGAAAAATCAGAAGCTCAGACCACCTTCGCGGGCGGCCTCGGCCAGCGCCTTGACGCGGCCGTGATAGATGTACGGGCCACGGTCGAAGACGACTTCCTTGACACCGGCCTTCGAGGCGCGCTCGGCGATCAGCTTGCCGACAGCCGCGGCAGCCGCGGTGTCGGCGCCTGTCTTGAGCGAACCCTTGAGGTCCTTCTCCAGCGTCGAGGCGGCGGCCAGCGTATGGCCCTTGGCGTCGTCGATGACCTGGACGTAGATGTTCTTCGAGGTGCGATGGACCGAGAGACGCGGACGCTCGCCCGCAACCTTCTTGATCTGGCGACGCACGCGCTGAGCGCGGCGCTGGGTGGATTCTTTCGAGCCCATGGTACTGTTCCTTGCCTTCAGAAAACGGGGGCAACCCTGTGCGGTAGGCGAAGATGCCTCCCGCGGTCGCGCCCCGCGGCGTTGCGATGATTACTTCTTCTTGCCTTCCTTGCGGACGATCTTCTCGCCGGCGTAGCGCACGCCCTTGCCCTTGTAGGGCTCGGGACCGCGGTACTCGCGGATCTCGGCGGCAACTTGCCCGACCTGCTGCTTGTCGATGCCGGTGACCGTGATTTCCGTCGGCTTCGGCACCGTGATGGTGATGCCCTGCGGGGTCTCGTAGACCACGTCATGGCTGAAGCCAAGCGCAAGCTGCAGGTTCTTGCCCTGCATGGCGGCGCGATAACCGACGCCGGTGATCTCGAGCCGCTTCTCGAAGCCGTCCTTCACACCCTGCAGGATGTTGACGATCTGCGTGCGCGACATGCCCCACTTGGCGCGGGCGGTCTTTGTCTGGTCGCGCGGCTGGACGGCAATCTCGGTGCCTTCCAGCTTGACCAGCACTTCGTCGTTGACCACGAACTTCAGCTCACCCTTGGGGCCCTTCGCCGTCACGGTCTGGCCGTTGACGGTCGCGGTCACGCCCTGCGGCAGCGAAACGGGTTTCTTTCCAATACGAGACATTTTGTTGTCCTCGTCACTTCTCTAGGTTCAGGGTCCAGTTTTCGAGCATTCCCGAAAACCGGATACCGCTTTCGATATCACGCGCCAGATCAGAAGATCTGGCAGAGGATTTCACCGCCGACGTTCTGCTCGCGCGCTTCGTGGTCGGCCATCACGCCCTTCGGCGTCGAAAGGATGGCGATACCGAGGCCGTTGGCGACCTGCGGGATCGACTTGGCCGAGACATAGACGCGGCGGCCCGGCTTCGAGACACGGGCGATTTCGCGCACGACCGGCGCGCCGTCGAAATACTTCAGCTCGATCTCGATTTCGGACTTGCCGTTCTCGAAGTCGGTCTGGCTGTAGTCGCGGATATAGCCTTCTGCCTTCAGCACGTCGAGGACGCGGGTGCGCAGACGCGAAGCCGGGGTCGAGACGCTCGACTTCTTACGGCCATAGGCGTTGCGGATGCGGGTCAGCATATCGCCGAGAGGATCGCTCAATGACATCTCAATGTCCTCCTTACCAGCTCGACTTGACCAGGCCCGGGATCTGGCCGTTGTTGCCAAGATCGCGAAGCGCGATACGCGAAACCTTGAGCTTGCGATAGTAGGCGCGCGGGCGGCCGGTGACTTCGCAGCGGTTGCGGATGCGGATCTTGGCCGAGTTGCGCGGCAGTGCCGACAGCTTCAACTGGGCGCGGAAACGCTCTTCCATCGGCTTGGACTGATCCATGACGATGGCCTTCAGTGCCTTGCGCTTGGCGGCATATTGGTCCGCAAGCTTCCGGCGCCTGTTGTTCTTCTCGACTGAGCTGGTCTTTGCCATTTCAGATTTTTCCTTTTTCGCTGCCGTTACTGGCGGAAGGGGAAGTTGAAAGCCTTGAGCAGAGCCCTGGCTTCGTCGTCCGTCTTCGCCGTCGTACAAACGATGACGTCCATGCCCCAGACCTGATCAACCTTGTCGTAGTTGATCTCCGGGAACACGATGTGTTCCTTGATGCCCATGGCATAGTTGCCACGGCCGTCAAAGCTCTTCGGGTTCAGCCCGCGGAAGTCGCGGACGCGCGGCAGCGCGATGTTCACGAGGCGATCGAGGAACTCGTACATGCGTTCCTTGCGCAGCGTGACCTTGGCGCCGATCGGCATGTTCTCGCGCACCTTGAACCCGGCGATCGAGTTGCGGGCGCGGGTGACGACGGCCTTCTGGCCGGCGATCATCGCGAGGTCCTCGGCCGCGACCGAAGGC
>NZ_RZSG01000588.1:0-3809 GCF_003997725.1 Mesorhizobium sp. M4A.F.Ca.ET.050.02.1.1 | reverse complement strand
ATGTAGAGCAGGTCCGCCGCTTCGGGCAGGGTCGGCACCACGTCGAACTCTGTGGCGCGCAGACCATTGTAGACCAGCGTGTTGGGGATAGGCGGTTCGCCCACCTTCCTGCGCCAGGTGCGCCTTTCATAGTCGGAGACGAACAGCAGGCAGTCGGTGAACCGGGCCATGAATCGCTCGAGCGCGAAGAACAGCTTCCCGGTGGCCGTCGTCTCGTCATAATGGAGGGAGCCGCCGTGCGGCGAATAAAGGCGGGCTACGCGAGACCTTGATACCCGCAACAGTGAGCCGAACAGACGGGCATAGGCGCCACCCTTGGCGCCGTGCCCGTGCAGCACGTCCGGCCGCAATTCCTTGATGATTCTGTATGTGCGCCAAGCCGAGGCGAGGTCGCCCGGCCCGACATGGCGCTGCATCGGCGTGCGATGGATGCCGAGCGCCAGGCTGTCCTTCATACCCTCGAATAGATGCTCCTCGAAAGCGCCGCCGGTGGTCGAATCGCAAACGATGCCGACCGAGTGACCGGCGGCGAGCTGCGCCTCGGTCAGGTCGCGCACATGGCGGAAAATCCCGCCGACGGGTGAGCGAAAGCAATGGACGATCCGCAGGTTCGCCGCCACGTTGGTTTTCAGAACAGCCGTTCGCGCACGTAGACAGTGTCGCCGGGCAGCAACGGATCGGATGTGACCACCCGCCCGGTCATCACCTTGCCGTTGATGTCGCGGGTGATGTCGACGCTCTCCTGGTTGGCGCGCGGCGAGAAGCCGCCGGCGATCGCGATGGCTTTTTGCACGGTGAGGCCCGGCACATAGGAATACTGGCCGGCCGCGCCAACTTCGCCCATCACGAAGATCGGCCGGTAGCGGTCGATCTCGACCGAAACATCGGGGTCGCGCAGATAGCCTTGCCGCAACTTGTCGGCGATTTCCTTCTCGAGCTGCTGGGCGGTGTGTCCGCGTGCCGGCACGGAGCCGACCAATGGGAAGGAGAGATAGCCGGACTGGTCGACGCTGTAGGTGTTGGTCAGGCCATCCTGCTCGAATACGGTGACCCGGACGCGATCTCCGGCACCCAGCCGATAAGGTTGGTCGAGCACCTCATGGAAGGCCGCTGGTGTCGGCCGATAGCTTGAGCAGCCGGCGAGCATCGATACGGCAAGCAGAGCACGAAAAAGGGAGGCAGTGCTTTTCATGACCGGTCACGAACCTTCATCGCTGGCCGCCAGATGTTGCGGCAAACCCCAGGGAACGGAATCCGTTATCCTCCTGTTAGGGTTAATGGCCGGTAAAGGTTTGCCGTCCCGGGCGGCGGCGGTTGCCAAAAAGCGTAGCTATTCTACTGTCTTTGCTGAATGTTCTTCAGTCGTCTCTAATGGCGCCCGCTCTTATCTTAACGGCTGAGTTACCATAGTTGTTTACGGTCGATCCTAGACTCAAGTTCGGAGCAGGATGCATGTCCGTTCAGTCCGCGGCCGCAGACGTCGATGTCGATCTCAGGCAACTCTTCGCCAGCCTGGCGAGGAACTGGTTGCGCATTCTTATCGTTGCGCTTGCCGTCACTGGTCTGGCTTTCGCGCTCGCCTGGCTTGCCACGCCGCAATACAAGGCCGAGACGAAACTGCTGATAGAAACCCGCGAATCGGTCTTCACCCGGCCTGACGGCACGAGCAACGACAGCGAAAAACCGATTCTCGATGAGCAGGGCGTCGCCAGCCAGGTCGAGGTCATTTCCTCGACGGACATCCTCAAGCAGGTGGCCGCCAAGCTCAACCTGTCGAAGCTGCCCGAATTCGACGAGGCGGCCAAGATGTCGGCGCTCAGCCGCCTGCTTGTCATCGTCGGGTTGAAAAGCGACCCCAACGAAATCGCGCCGGAAGAGTGCGTGCTGAAGAAGATGCGCGAGAAGCTCAACGTTTACAGCGTTGAAAAATCTCGCGTTATCGTCATCGAGTTCTCCTCGGAGGATCCCAGGCTCGCCGCCGACATCCCGAACGCCATCGCCAACACCTACATTTCCGTCCAGGGCAACGCCAAGCTGGAATCGAACGCCGCAGCCACCGACTGGCTTGCGCCCGAGATCGCCGACCTGTCGAAGCGGGTCAAGGATGCCGAGGCCAAGGTCGCCGACTTCCGCGCGCAGTCGGATCTCCTGATGGGCGGCAACAATGCGGTGCTGGCTACCCAGCAGCTTTCCGAACTGTCCACCGAACTGTCGCGGGTGCGCGCCAATCGCGCCGCCGCCGAGGCGACCGCCGACAGCGTGCGCAAGGCGCTGCAGTCAGGCGGCTCGCTGGATGCGGTTCCGGAAGTTCTGAATTCCGACCTGATCCAACGCCTGCGCGAGCGGCAGGTCGAGCTCAGGGCCAACATCGCCGACCTCTCCACCACCTTGCTCGACAATCATCCCCGCATCCGCGCCCTGAAATCACAGCTTGCCGATCTCGACGGCCAGATCCGTAACGAGGCGCAAAAGATCATGAAGGGTCTGGCGACGCAGGCGCAGACGGCGCAGGCGCGCGAGAACCAGCTCCTCGGCGACGTCAACACGCTGAAGGCCGCATCGGCCCGTGCCGGCGAGCAACAGGTCGAGCTCGACGCGCTGCAGCGCGACGCCAACGCCCAGCGCCAACTGCTTGAATCCTATATGACGCGCTACCGCGAGGCCTCCTCGCGCAGCGATCGCAACTACCTGCCGGTCGATGCGCGTATCTTCTCGCGCGCCGTGGTGCCGTCGGAGCCCTATTTCCCGAAGATCGTGCCGATTGTCGGCGCCGCGTTTGTCGCCTCGCTGCTGCTGATGGCGGTCGCGACGCTGCTTCGGGAGTTGTTTTCGGGCCGCGCCATGCGCCCGGCCACCGGTGCGCGATTTGGACGAATCGAGCAGGTGGAGATGCCGGTTGCCCGCGCCGAGCCCGCGCTTGTCGATGCCGGGCTGACCAGGCATCGCTCGACCGAACCGGAGGCAGGGCCGGAAGCAGTCGACGCAGCAGACGCGACGGATGGAGACACCGGGCAGCAGGCCTCGACGCTGGGCGAGATTGATATCGAGAAGGCGGCGGAGAAACTGATCGCTTCTGGCACGGCGCGCGCCATATTCGTGTCGCCGGAAGGCGACGAGGCAGCCGCTTCCGCCGTGCTGGTAGCGCGCGAGGTCTCGGACGCCGGCCTGCGCGTGCTGCTGCTCGACCTCACCGCATCGGGTGCCGCCTCGCGGCCGATGCTGGACAGCGGGCTTTTCCCGGGGATCACCGACCTGCTCGCCTCGGAGGCGCAGTTCAGCGACGTCATCCACGCCGACCTCTACTCGGACTGCCACGTCATCCCGGTCGGCACCGCCGATCCGGCCCGCGCCATGCGCGCCGCCGATCGGCTGCCGATCATCATGCAGTCGCTGACCACCGCCTATGATCTTGTCGTGGTCGAATGCGGCCCGGCCGACGCGCAGGGCATCGGCCGGCTGGTGGGCGAGGGCACCGAGGTCTTCCTGTCGATGCTGGAAGCCGACGACGAGGTGACGCAGGCCGCAGTCAAACTGATCGAGAACGGCTACCCCGAGCTCACGCTGGTGACGCCGCTCGGCCACGAGGCCCCGGGGACGCCGGTGCCAGGACGCCGCACGGCGGCGTGAGACCGCGATTCTCTGGCCGCTTGCCGGGGCATCGTTCGAATGGTCTCAGCGGTCAGTGATTAGTTGTCGTCCTCGGCGGCAGGCGCCGCCTGTCCGGCGGCCTTGCGGCGTAGCATCTTGGTCAGCTTCCAGATGAGCGGGCTGTTCTTGATGATGGCCTTTGTCCGCGCGCCTTGCCGGAG
>NZ_RZSG01000587.1:0-3823 GCF_003997725.1 Mesorhizobium sp. M4A.F.Ca.ET.050.02.1.1 | reverse complement strand
GCCCAGAGCGGGATCATGCCGTCGCGCAGCCGGCCGTGGTTGATCACGGCCACGATGCCGCTTTCGGGCGCGGCGCGCGCCTCGGCGCGCAAGGTCTGAATGAGCGTCATGCAAAAATCCGTTCCGTTTCGCGACTGCTAGCGCCTTTTACGACGGCCGAAAACAGAAAACCCCGGCCGCGAGCGACCGGGGTTTTGGTCCAGAAATCCGCTTCGCGCTATTTCCTGGCCAGCAGATCGCGAATTTCGGTAAGCAGTGCGATATCGGCCGGCGGCGGAGCAGCTGGTGCTGCAGGCTTCTCGCGCTCGAGCCGCTTGCGCATGCCGTTCACGGCCTTGACCATCAGGAAGATGATGAAGGCAAGGATGAGGAAGTTCAGCACCGCGGTGATGAAGCTGCCATAAGCAAAAACGGCGCCCTCTTTCTTGGCGTCGACCAACGCCGCCGAATGAACGTTCGAGGACAGTCCAAAGAAGTAGTTGTTGAAGTCCAGCCCGCCGAAGATCGCACCGACGATCGGCATGATGACGTCGTCGACCAGCGAAGTAACGATCTTGCCGAAGGCGGCGCCGATGATGACGCCGACGGCCAGGTCCATGACATTGCCCTTGGAAATGAATTCCTGGAATTCTTTCAGCATTCGACCCTCCTTGCCGTGGCCATGTTGCCGTCCCCAGCTTCCGCTCGGCGCTAGCCCACGCCCACCATAACAAAAACCCCCGGTTGCAAAACGGGAAAATGGGGCCAAGGCGCCGCTTTCTGCCGGTCAGGGGCGGCCACTGCCCTCCGCCTATGCGCCGAAAGCCGTGATGGACTCGCCCCCAAAGCTGTGGTTGCGTCGGGCATCGGCCGGCGGGAGACCGGCCAGGGAGGAAGTTCGAACCGTGCAAGGCTGGTTCATCGTCATCATCGCGATCGCCTATGTGACGCTGCTGTTCGCCATCGCCAGCCTTGGCGACCGGCGCTCCGCGTCCACGCCAGGCCGGGCGCGACCTTTCATCTATGCGCTCAGCCTCGCCATCTACTGCACCTCCTGGACCTTCTTCGGCTCGGTCGGCCTCTCCTCGGAGCGCGGCCTGGAATTCCTCGGCATCTATGCCGGACCGGTGCTGGTGTTCGTGTTCGGCTTTCCGCTGCTCAACCGCATCGTCAGGCTGGCCAAGACCGAGAAGATCACATCGGTCGCCGACTTCCTCGGCGCGCGCTACGGCAAGAGCTTCGCCGTCTCGGCGATCGCCACGCTGATCGCGACCATCGGCGCGGTGCCCTATATTGCGCTGCAGCTGAAGGCGATCTCCGGCTCGGTCAGCCTGATGGTCGAGCACTACACCGGCTCGCCGCCCTCCTTCGACCCGTTCGTCAGCGACATCTCACTGGTGGTGGCGATGCTGCTCGCGCTGTTCGCGGTGCTGTTCGGCACCCGCCATGCCGACGCCACGGAGCACCAGGATGGGCTGGTGCTGGCGGTGGCGGTGGAAACCGTGGTCAAGCTCGCCGCCTTCCTCGCCATCGGCCTGATGGTGACGTTCCTGATCTTCGGCGGTCCGGGCGACATGTTCGACAAGCTGGCCAACAACGCGCAGGCGCGGCAGGCCATGGGCTACGGCACGTCGCTCGCCACCTGGCTGGTGCTGACCTGCCTCAGCGGATTTGCAATTCTGATGCTGCCGCGCCAGTTCTACGTCACCATCGTCGAGAATCGCAGCGAGGCGGAACTGCGCACCGCGACCTGGGTGTTCCCGCTCTATCTGGTGGCGATCAACCTGTTCGTCCTGCCGATCGCCTTCGCCGGCCTGGCGCTGGTCGGCGACAGGACCAGCAGCGACCTCTACGTCTTGTCGCTGCCCCTGTTCAGCGGCCATGATCTGCTGGCCATGGCCGCCTTCATCGGCGGCCTGTCGGCGGCGACTGCGATGGTCATCGTCGAAAGCGTGGCGCTGTCGATCATGATCTCCAACGACCTCGTCATCCCGCTGTTCGTGCGCCGCCTGGTCAGAACCTCTAGCTCGGAAAACGAGGACTGGTCGACGCTGATCCTCAATGTGCGGCGCGGGGCGATCTTCATCATGCTGTTCATCGCCTTCCTCTATTATCGCGAGAGCACCAACAGCGCGCGGCTGTCCTCGATCGGCCTGATGTCGTTCGCGGCCATCGCGCAGTTTGCGCCGGCGCTGATCGGCGGGCTGATCTGGCGCGGCGCCAACGGCAGGGGGGCCGCGCTCGGTATGGTCGCCGGCATTCTGGTGTGGGCTTACACGCTGCTCCTGCCTTCGCTGGTGGGTCCCGACGCCGACATCATCGTCCACGGCCTGTTCGGTTTCGAGGCGCTTCGGCCGCAGGCGCTGTTCGGCACCGTCGCCGAGCCGCTGAACCATGGCGTGCTGTGGAGCCTGTCGATCAACGCACTGTTCTTTGTGCTCGGCTCGCTCTCCCGCGCGTCGGTGCCGCTGGAGCGCATCCAGGCGGCGATCTTCGTGCCGCGCGAAGCCGGCCCGATGCCCAGCCTGCGCCGCTTCCGCACCGCCGTCACCGTCAACGACCTCAAGGACACGATTTCCCGCTATCTCGGCGTGGAGCGCACGGAGCGCTCCTTCCAGTCGTTCGAGAAGAGCAATGGTGTGACGCTGCATGGCAATGAGCAGGCCACAATGGATGTCACCCGCTTCTCGGAACAGCTTTTGGGGAGCGCCGTCGGCTCGTCCTCGGCGCGGCTGATCCTGTCGCTGCTGTTCCGCCGCAACGATCGCGGTTCCAGGGACGCCTTCCGCCTGCTCGACGACGCCACCGAGGCGCTGCAGCACAATCGCGACCTGCTGCAGATCGCGCTCGACCAGATGGAGGGGCATCACCGTCTTCGACCGGGATTTCCGCCTCATCTGCTGGAACCGCCAGTACCGGGCGCTGTTCGGCCTGCCCGACGAAATGGGCCAGGTCGGCGTCTCGCTCGACCGGATCCTGCGCCACCTCGCCGAACGCGGCGATATTGCGGCCGACCAGCGGGTGGCGATGCTCAACCGGCTGACCAGCTTCGACGGTCCCTGGCAGATGGAGCTGAAGACCAGCGGCCGCATCCTGGAGCTGCGCTCCAACCCGATGCCGGACGGCGGCATCGTCGCCACCTATGCCGACATTTCCGGCCGCGTCGAGCAGGACCTGGCGCTGAAGAGGGCCAATGAATCGCTGGAGCAGCGGGTGAAGACCCGCACCATCGAACTGACCCGCGTCAACGAAGAGCTGGCGCAGGCGCAGATGCTGGCCGAGGAGGCCAATCTCGGCAAAACGCGCTTCCTCGCCGCCGCCGGCCACGACATCCTGCAGCCGCTCAACGCCGCCCGGCTCTACTGCTCGTCGCTGATCGAGAAGCACGGCAAGGGTCCCGCCGGCAAGGCCGCGGTCAACATCGAATCCTCGCTGGAGTCGGTCGAGACCATTTTGGGCGCCGTGCTCGACATTTCCCGGCTCGACGCAGGCGCCATGAAGCCCGACGACACCGCCTTCAGCCTCGATGGGCTGCTCCGCCAGATCGGCACCGACTTCCGGCCGATGGCAGCCGAAAAGAAGCTCGAACTCACCATCATGCCGTCGTCGCTCACCGTGGTGACGGATCGCAACCTCTTGCGCCGCCTGATCCAGAACCTGGTATCGAACGCGATCAAATACACCCGCCATGGCCGCATCCTGGTTGGCGTAAGGCGGCGGGGGTCGCTAGCCGAGATCCAGGTGATCGACACCGGCATCGGCATTGCTGGCGACGAGCTGAACACGGTGTTCCACGAATTCACCCGGCTGGACGAAGGCGCGCGCGAGGCCGAGGGGCTTGGCC
>NZ_RZSG01000586.1:0-3833 GCF_003997725.1 Mesorhizobium sp. M4A.F.Ca.ET.050.02.1.1 | reverse complement strand
CTCGACAACTCGGAAAGGATGCTTGCCTCGCTTCACTCGAAGAACGGGGGCGGTTCGGTTACGACACTCCTAGCAGACATGGCAAGCTTCCACCTCGGTACTCAATATGATCTTGTGTACTGCGTAAACAGCACCTTCTCACTTATGGTGACTGTCGAGCAACAAATCGGCTGCTTGGAATCCATTGTGAAGGCGCTATTGCCGAATGGGCGGCTCGTGTTAGATTTGTACTATCCTTATACCGCTGATTTCTCGGACGCTGGCGTATATGGGGACCAACGAACTACCGTTGTGCATATTGATGATCGGCGCGCGATGGTGCGCTTCGCCAGACATGACCGAAATCAGCAACTATTTGTTTCTCAAGACCTTTATCTTACGCCTGCCGGAAGCCGAGCGATTCCACTTAAGATGCGTTATGTTTACCCAACCGAGCTTGACTTGCTCGCAAAGATCAGCGGACTTGAGCTTACGGAACGTTACGGAGACTGGCAGCGGCGCCCGTTTGAGAATGTATCCCGACAATACATGTCGGTGTTCCGCAAAAGTCACGAGAGCTGAAGTGACGCGACCGGACAGTACCGCTTGATCGAGTGCATGTCGCGCCACGATCGTCTCGAGTTTTACGTGATCGCCACATGCTAGATTAGAGCGGGACCCATGTACGCGAATTGTTGGGGATTGAACCAATCCGCTGGTCGCGTCAGGAGGACCCGTGAGCGAGATCAGCCCACCAATCTGGCGAAGCTGCTCACGAAATCACTGGAGACCACATCTCATAGATGCAGGCCTCACCGCCGCTGCCGTCGGGACCTGCTCAACAGCAGCCGAGTAGTCTCGGGAGGAGGCTGCGGAAGCCAATACCCTTTGTAACCAATGCGCCTAGCTTCTCCGCAGGTTCATGCTGGGGCACCCTGAGAGTCAAGCTGGCTTGTGTCTGGATTGCTTCCCGGTGTTGATCGCCAGCCCTTGAAGAAGCTGGAGCCTGATCCCATGGCACTGCTGCGGCTGCTCGAGCGCTAGCACCTCGAGGCGATTAAGATGGGCCGGACGATTGGACGAACTGCACTCGCCTATGAGGCGGGGCGCCACGGGTTTTGGCTGGCGCGGTGGCTGCAGGCTCGCGGCATTGAGGTGCACGTCATCCATTCGACAAGCGTCGCCGTGTCGCGCGAGCACCGCCGGGCGAAGTCCGACCGGGGCTGGATACGGCGATGCTGACGCGCGTTTCCTGGGTTGGCTGCGCGGCGAGCGCGGGCATTGCCGAATGGTCGCGATCCCGACGCTCGAGCAGGAAGATGCAAAGCGTCTGAGCCGCGAGCGAGAAAGCTTGGTGGGCGAGTGCACCCGGATCGTCAACCGGATGAAATCGGCGCTGGCCCAACTCGGCATCCGCGGCTTCAAACCGCAGCTGCGCAAGGCTCCGCTACAGCTCGAGGCTCTGCGCACACCGGAAGACACGCCGATCCCCCCTGAATATGCTCGATGAGATCCGCCGCGACCTGGCGCTGCTCGCTATGGACGAGAACAGATCGACGCGATTGAACGGGTCCGACTGAAACGGCTGGAACAGGCGCCGGCAGAAGGGCCGCATGCGATGGTGCGCCTTCTGGCCCGTGTCGTCGGTGTCGGCGTCGAGACAGCGGACATGCTGGTTCAGGAGGTGCTCTGCCGAAAGCTTCGCGACCGACGGGCGGTGGCGCGCTACGTCGGCCTCACGGGCGCACCGGACGAGAGCGGCAAGAGGCGACGAGAGAAGGGACTGGCCAAGGCGGGCAATGCTCGTGTGCGTCGCGGCTTGATCCAACTTGCCTGGCGATCCTGAGGTTCCAGAAAGATAGCGCCCTCGCGCAATGGTACCGGGCGCGCACCAAAGGTTCCAAGGGCGCGCGCAAGACGACCATGATCGTGGCGCTCGCCCGGAAACTGCTTATCGCGCTGTGGCGCATAGTTACGACCGGAGAAATCCCGGCCGGCGTCGCTTTGCGGCCGGCGGCCTGAGAGCGGCGCAACAGAAACAGGGTCCCGGCGGCGGTCGCGCTTGGCGATGGGTCGCCGGTAACGATCCGAGGTGGCGGTGACCCGAACAGAAACCTGGGCTTTTACTATGCCGTCTGGAGAATGGGGCCGCCCCCTCGGAGCCTCGCCGTCGAAGCGATTGGCTGCTTCATGGTACCGGATCCAACGCGGATCCAACCGATAAGGTTTCTGTGAGGTCCGCGGGCACGACGGAGCCGCTTGGCACGACGTCGGACCTCATTGCAAGCCGGATTGAACGGAGCCACGGGCAGGACTGGCGCTATGGGGATTGTAGCCTGGAGGAGCGGTGGGGATTCATGCGCACCGGCTGGTATCGGCAGGCGCATTTCAAGAGGCGGCAATGCCGACTTTGGCGCTCGCTGATGGTTGCTCGCCGCACGGTGCCAAACGAGATGCGTTCGATCGAAAACGTGGTTCGGGCGATGCTGCGCGAGGCCGGTGTCAAACTGGCCCTGCCGTCGCGCAGCGTTTTTGCCGGCCGCGTGCGTGAGCTGACGAGCGCCGACGCCCAGGTGATGGCGCGGTCGAGCCGCTTCTTGCGGTCCTCGCCGTCATGCTGGGAGAGTTTACCCGCTTGACGAGCAGGTTCTCGACATCACGCATAACGAAGACGTCTGTCGGCGGTTGATGAGCGCGCCGGGCGTCGGGCCGATCACCGCGCTTGCCTTCCGCGCCACAATCGACCGGCCGGAGCGGTTTGGCTCCTCGCGGGCGGTGGGGCCGCATCTGGCTGAAGCCGGCGCGCTACCAGTCCGGCGAGAGCGACATCTAGGGCCGTGTCAGCCGCTGCGGCGGCGAACTCGCCTGAATCGTGCTTTATGAGGCGGCGCACATACTGCTGGTGCGATCGAAAAAGTGGTCGAGCCTCAGAGCATGGGCATGAATGTCGCCAGGCGGCGCGGCATGGCACGAACCCGGGTCGCGGTCGCTCGCAACCTGGCTGTCATTCTGCATCGCATGTGGGCCGACGCGACCGAGTTCCGCTTTGGAAAGCAGCCTCCCGCACTGGCGGTGTGAACCGAAACCAATCAAGGAGCGGGGAACATTGAATTTCATTGATGAAGTCAGTGATTACGCGTGAGTTGCTGCCCACTGCAGACGCCATTTTGTGCCGGGACTGCTTGGTGCATTTGCCATTTGAGATGGCGCTGAAAGCTCTCCGACTATTTTGCGAAAGCGGATGTCGTTACCTTATTTTGACTCTTAAAGCTCTGCTGAACGATCGCCTCCCCGCTCTCAGAATGGAGGAGGAGACGGACGATGTAAGATCACTCCCTCTCAGCTGGCGCGTAGCGCCTATGTCCACGTGCGACACGTCCAGCATGGATCATGCTCGTGCACAATCCAGAGAGCCGGCGCCGACATCCTACCGCGCTTGAGATCGTGACCGGTGTGAACATCTTCGGTCGCACATATTGCGCCGGCCACCGATCTACCGGATGGCGCCGATCAATGAAGTAAAACGTGATGTCGTGCCACCCTTCGGACGAGACGTCCATCAGCACGCCGACCTCGACCTCGTTGCGTCAGGCGGGGATGCTGAACGGTGGCCTCGCCACCTTGCTCGGGTGCTTTCACCAACCTACCTCCCATGGCCGGGGCTTGGCGTGGAAAACCACCGCGCGAACGCCGTCCGGCACGCGGCCGAGGCGCTGAACGTCCATCCTGTACGAACACAGTTGACCGGGGCAGATGTCTTGCCACAGGCACCAATCAACCCACCGGCAGCTCTCAATAAACGACTGATCGCCGCCCTCAGCGAACCGTCGCATGTGGTCCGCGGGTGCGGCTGT
>NZ_RZSG01000585.1:0-3838 GCF_003997725.1 Mesorhizobium sp. M4A.F.Ca.ET.050.02.1.1 | reverse complement strand
TCGTCGCGCATCATCGGACCGTCGTGGTCCCGTCGATAGCCGGCGAGCGTTTCGTACCAGCTCCTTCGCGGAGCTCCGGGTCCGACCGAACCTCCTAGTGCTCAGGCCGCCATCGTTCCTCGACGGCGACTGGCTGATCTCCAGGAACTCTGAAGCGCTCCTCCTTCACGGAAATGTCGAGGTGCTCGTGAAATAGCGCCACGTAATCGCGTTGGTCCCGGAAGTCGGGCGGCACCTCGCCTAGCTTGGCGGCTACCTCAAGCGACGCTCCTCCGGTAGAGGTCACCGGGATGACTTTCGCGCGCGGCTGAAGTCGCCTGAACATCTCGTATTCGGCGATGATCCCGCCCATGCCGCCGATGAAGACTGCTGCCTTGAACTCGTGCTCATTAAACATGCGCTGCCGCATGAGTTTCAAACTCGCCTCACGGTCATTGTTGAGCCGCTCCGTGAAAACAACGTTGCGGAAGCGCTCATTGTCTTCGGGGAACTCGTCCTTGAAGAACTCGGACTGATAAAGCGTCACCCACTCCGCGTAGTCGATGTTCATGCCTTCGCACATGACGAAGATCATCGGAGTGATGGCCGGATGACCGCCCCAGATAATGCGCCTGCGCCCCAGGGCCACGTAGGCGAGCGCGGACACTGCAGCGGTAATGGCAACGGTATCCGCCGTCGCCGCGAATTCCGGGCCACGCCTCGGATCGGGAACGCCCGCCGATAAGAAGATCGATTCAGCCATTAATCGTCCATCCCTGCCAAGGCCCATCCCGCCTCGGACACTCGGATAGTCTTCACTGCTTTAATCTGCTCGTCCAGCCACGCCAGATGGGCGATCCAACTATCGCGAATTCCGATGTGATCGTAGACGAGCACAGGTATTTCGCCCTGCTCGGCTTTCTTTGCCTTCGTCGCGACGTCGTTCAAGGTCTCGGCCGATGGGATACCGACGATCGGATAAGCCCAGATAAGGCGCTCGTTGAGCAGCCGAACGGCAATTGCCCGGTGGGCACCCACAGCCTCGACTGCAGCGCCGATTTTCTCGACATCCGCCCTGAGTTTGCCGGTGATCGACATGTACCGAGCGGCAATGCTCATGCTTCGGAGCCGCTCGACGCGCAGCACTATCGAATCTACCGTTGCATCGACGATTGGGCCATCAGGACCGAGTAGTTCTTCAGGATCCAAATATACAGTCTCAGCCATATCCATCAGACGGCTCGGCGTGTGCTCCGGCCAGATGACACGAATGACTTGTATCTCCTTCGCCCGAGCACGACCGATTTCCTGGCGCGTCCACCTGCTCGCGAAGTAACTGGGAGTATCAAGCATGACGATAACGTCGGAGTCGACCAGCCGATGCCACAGGACATCCTGGAACGGTTCGCCGGGACGTATGTCATGTGTGTCGAGGAAGACGTCAAAGCCTCGAGAGTTAAGGACGTCGTGAAGCTGCAACGCCGCTGCGCGAGACTCCGTTCGTCTGTAGCTGACAAAGACCCGGCGTTGCGCGCGCAGAAGGCCCACGCATTCCAATGCTGCTGCCGAAAGCTCCGTCAGAGCCGGATCGTCAGACCGGCGTCTCAGCCCGTTCGCGAATTGCAGCGAGGGTGGGATCGCAGCGCCAAAATCGCCCAAGTGATCGACCGTGGGGATGATTGGCAAGCTTGCGGTTTTGAGTTCGTTTGCGATGTCGACATCGAGTTCCTTGTCACCACCGAAATAAACGGCTGCAAAGGCGTTTCGCGGATCTCGCTTCCGAACGGACTGGCCGTCATGAAGCAGGACTTCCGTCCCGACCGACAAACCGAAATCGGCGATCATTTCTCCGATCGTGGCCGCGAGCACGGCGCGTTCTTTCCCGGTCGGCGATCCCAGTATCGCTAGTTCGTAGAGGCTCATCGACCCGCAAGCCCCGCAGCGGTTTCAATCCATCCGCCTATGTTGTGATGTCCGCGTTGCTGCACGTAGTCGTATGCCATACAGTGCTTCGAGATCTGGACGACGCCCCCCTTGGGAGCAGCGAACCACAGGTCACTCTCTGGGATGGCGCGGGTATAGTCGGCATAAGACACCCACTTCCCACTTTTCCACTCGGCGAGATAGATGGAACCGTCGCTCCTGTAGACACCCATCTGTGCGAGCGGATCGTACCCCTTGGTAGAAGTGTATCCGTGCCGGTCCTTGACATCATGGATATGGACCGTCAGCAAACCGTTGCCTTTGATGATGCTGCGCGCGATCTCGTAGCGCACCCAGCGCCTCCGCCAGGTGTCCGTTCCAGTGAGGACGCAAGTCACTGACGTATTCTCGAGTCCTTTGCGGAGAAAGGCTTTCAGCGTGTCGTCGTTGTCGCGTTTGGAAGCTTCGAACACGCTGTTGTCGAAAAACCCGACGTCGATATGGTCAGGCTTCGCCACCCATGAATTGCGAACATTCCACGCACGCCAGACATCGGATGAATAGTGGAAGGAAAAGAACGTTCTACGCGCCACTGGCTATTTTCCTGCTCAGAGCATCTGATTGCCGTAAAGGCGGATCCCTTTCCCCGCCGCGTCGAAGCTCCCAATCCCGCCAGGCGAGGCCTTATCGAGATGTCGGTAGAGCTCCAGATACTCGCTGCCATGCGTGACGCCACGGCTGTCGCGTGTGGGGATGACAAGGATCCGATCCAGGCTTTTGACCCCGTCCGCATATCCGACTTCCCAAGGACACCAGCGGCTTCCCATGGAATTCTGGGTCGCAAGGAAGAAGAACATCTCGAGGTCACGAATCTTCGCTTGGATCTTTTCCGCGGTCCGACGATCGGGCCGGTCCGGCATCGTCGCGTCCTCCCAGTCGATGTAGACCTCCCATCCATTTCTGTGGAGGTAGCCCTGCAGTCCCTTGGCGATTTCGGCATCGAGGTGGCTGTGGCACAAAAACGCCGTACGCTTGTTCTGCGCCCTCCCCTCGCTCGCCGATTTCCTTACTGTTGAGTAACTCGCTGAGCTACGGATGTCGCTTTGGTCAATGGCCATGTAATTCCCCTCACCCGAACAATGCTTCTTGCCTGATTCGCAACCCTTGAGCGAGCTTTCCATCTCGACGATTTTCACAAGCCACTTAGGGCCCACCCAACGCTATTTCCTATGCTCTATTTCCACTCCTCGTGGTGTTGGACTTAGAAGTTCTGCCGCTTTTGCCTAGCGAAAGTTGGCGGTCTGACGTAAATCGCCTCAAGCGCGATGGTGGAAGAACATTGCCGATATCCAGGCCCACCCTCGTCGCGGTCCGGACGCGCCGAATCTCAAGAAATTGGGTGAATGACACGCTGGCATACGAACCGACCATCCAGCACCTGTATTCCGTTGGTGCGACCAGTCACGCCACCGCCGAATTAGTCGACCACCATGAGGGCGTCTAGAGAGGCATAGTCTCGCTCGATGCGCTGAAGGCGCTGCGCAACTCGCGTGAGAATCTCAATGAACTAACCGACCCAGCCCTGAAACTCGCTACTGTGGCCCGGAAAACAAGGGTTTTCATTAGCCACCATCATGCCAACGACCAGTGGGCCAAGAACCAACTACAGCAATGGGCCGATGAATATGACCTATTCATCGACGTATCTGTCGACACGAACGATGTAAAAGACACGCTTCCAACTGACAGCATTCGCAGGATCATCCGAGATGATTATCTCAGGGACTCAAGCGTTACCATCGTCCTGGTCGGCACACACACTAAGGGAAGAAAGCACGTCGATTGGGAAATCTACTCCAGTATGTACAATGGAACGGCCAACAAGCAGTCTGGTATTCTAGTTGTCCAGCTTCCGTCTACATGCCCAACATATTGG
>NZ_RZSG01000584.1:0-3843 GCF_003997725.1 Mesorhizobium sp. M4A.F.Ca.ET.050.02.1.1 | reverse complement strand
ACTCATTTCGGCCATCAGTCAGACTGGGTATCCCGCCGCCTGATCCTGGCCGTTGACCGTATCGCGGCGGGATACCCAGTCTGACTGATGGCCGAAATGAGTAGCTTCGCTGTTCAGCGCCCCAAGCGATGCAGGAAACTCAAGATTCTTTAGCCGACCGTTACTTCGGCGGGCCAGTGCGCTCTATCCTCTTTAAGTCGAATACCATCATCTTCCGCTTGAGGCTGCGAAGTGTGGCACGGTATAGTACGTGTATGGGATTGAGACTGCTTCGCAACAAGAACCAACAACAGGCCAAGGCAGGCAACAGGAGCCATATTGACATACGGAACCGCCGATCCGGGCGATGAAGGTGCCGGACCCAAGAGCACCCTCGCCAGCACGGTCTATCATCAGCTTCGGGACGATCTCCTGCGCGGTGTGCTGGAGACCGAAAGCAAGCTTCGGGTCGAATGGGTGGTTTCGCGATATGGTGCCGGCGCTTCGCCCGTGCGCGAGGCTCTCAACCGTCTCGCCTCCGAAGGTCTGCTTGGCCGCCACGACCAGCGCGGCTTCTTCCTCATGCCGGTCAGCGCCGAGGAGCTGGAGGAACTGACGCGCACCCGCTGCTGGCTTGAGGAGCGCGCGCTGCGCGAATCGATCGAACACCGCACCGGCGAGTGGGAGGAGCAGCTGGTGCTGGCCCTGCACCGCCTGGCGCGCGCCCAGCGCCGCATGCCGGAGGATCCCTCGTCGAACAATCCCGACTGGGAGAAGCTGCATCGGGCCTTCCATCGCGCGCTGATTGCGGGCTGCCGGTCACACTGGCTGGTCGGTTTCTGCGACCAACTTTCCGACCAGGCTTCCCGCTACCGGCTGATGTCGCAGCACGGCCTGGGAGACGAGCGCGACGATCTTGCCGAGCACCGCCAGATCGCCGAACGCACGCTCGATGGCGACGCCGATGGCGCGGTCGAGGCCCTGCTCAACCATTACCGGCTGACGGCGGCCAGGTGCATGGCGCGCTTCAGCCGGGACGATGATCCGAAGGTGAGTGCCGCCAAGGCGCACCGCGGGCGCAAATAGCTGCTCGTTCAGCCTCAAATCTGATATTCGCTCTGACCGAAACGATGCGAATTCAGGATTCGCCGCGCCATTCGCGGGAGCAACAATGAGCAATCACCTGTTCGACGCTTTTCGCGCCCGCGTCACGGCGCCGCAGCGGCTGCTTATGCGGACGGATGATGGGCGATCTCTCACCTATGGCGACATGCTGGCGCGATCGGCGCAGCTGGCGCATGCGCTGGTGCAATCCGGCGTGGCGCCGGGCGACCGCGTCGCCGTGCAGGTCGAGAAGAGCCCGGAAGCGGTGCTGCTCTACCTCGCTTGCCTGCGCGCCGGCGCCGTCTTCCTGCCGCTCAACACCGCCTACACGCCGCCGGAACTCCGCTATTTCTTTGGCGATGCCGAACCACGGCTGGTGGTCTGCGACCCGGCAAGGGCGGCCGATATCGCCCCGCTGGCGCAAGCGTCCGGCGCGGCGCTGGCGACGCTTGGCCAGCACGGCGACGGTTCGCTGCCGGAAAGCGCTTCCGGATATCAGGCGGATTTCAACGACGTGGCGCGCGGACCGGACGACCTTGCCGCGATCCTCTACACATCGGGCACGACCGGCCGCTCGAAGGGCGCCATGCTCAGCCACGAGAACCTTGCGTCGAACGCACATGTGCTGGTCGAGTACTGGCGCTTCACGTCCGATGACGTCCTAATCCATGCGCTGCCGATCTTCCACACGCATGGCCTCTTCGTGGCCACCAACGTCATCCTGATGGCCGGCGCCTCGATGCTGTTCGAAGCAAAATTCGACCCGGCCCGCATCATCGCGCTGCTGCCGCGCGCCACGGCATTGATGGGCGTGCCGACCTTTTATGTCAGGCTTCTGCAGCAGGAGGGCCTGGACGCCCAGGCGGCCAAGAACATCCGCCTGTTCATTTCCGGGTCTGCGCCGTTGCTGGCCGAGACGCATGCCGCCTGGCGCGAGCGCACCGGCCACGCCATCCTCGAGCGCTACGGCATGACCGAGACCAATATGAACACGTCCAACCCCTATGATGGCGAGCGGCGCGCCGGCACGGTCGGCTTTCCTTTGCCGGGTGTTTCGCTGCGCATCGCCGATCCAGACGGCAGCGGGTCGCTTGCTCAGGGCAAGGTCGGCATAATCGAGGTGAAGGGCCCGAACGTCTTTGCCGGCTACTGGCGGATGCCGGAAAAGACTACGGCCGAATTCCGTCCCGACGGCTTCTTCATCACCGGCGATCTCGGCCTCATCGACCGGGACGGCTATGTGCATATCGTCGGGCGCGGCAAGGACCTGATCATTTCCGGCGGCTACAACATCTACCCCAAGGAGATCGAAGGCGAGATCGATGCGCTTGCCGGCGTTAGCGAAAGCGCGGTGATCGGCGTCGCTCATCCGGACTTCGGCGAGGGTGTCACCGCGGTCGTGGTGCGCAAGCCGGGCTCGGCCATCGGCGCGGCCGACGTCCTTGACGCCATTGCGGGCCGGCTCGCCCGATACAAACATCCGAAGCAGGTGATCTTCGTCGACGAGTTGCCCCGCAACACCATGGGCAAGGTGCAGAAGAACGTTTTGCGCGAGACCTACAAGGATCTCTACGCAGCGGTTCGAGCCGGCTAATAGCTTCGTCATCCTAGGGCGAAGCAAGGTGCGAAGCGACGCGGCGTAGACCCTAGGATCCATGCCGAGACGCCAAGGCGTTGCAACGTTTACAGAATTCTGCACCGTTACACTTTACGTCACAGGTCACGGCATGGATCCTCGGGTCAAGCCCGAGGATGACGATGCGCGAAGGGCTCCGGCCAATTGCGAACGTTGGTTTCCCAATTGCGGTGGGATCGATGGCCTACGCCCCGAACACCTTCTTCCCGCCGATCCAGACGCCTTGGACATCCAGATCGTCCGACAGTGCCACGATGTCGGCGGCGGTGCCGTTGGCGAAGCGGCCGAGCCGGTGCGCCTGGCCGACCGCCTCGGCCGGATAGAGCGAAGCCATGCGCAGTGCCTCGCCAAGCTCAAGCCCGACGCCGCGGTGCATGAAGCGCACGGCCGAGATCATGTCGAGATCGGCCCCGGCCAGCGTGCCGTCGGCCAGTCTGAGGCTGCCGTCCTTGCGGTAGATGGTGCGGCCGTTCAGCGTGAACGATGTCATGTCGGTGCCGATCGTCGCCATGGCGTCGGTGACCAGCACGATTTTCCCCGGCCCCTTCTTGGCGCGCAGCGCGATCGCGATGGTGGCGGGATCGACGTGGATGCCGTCGGCAATGATGCCGGCGGACAGGCCGCCTGTGGCGATGGCGGCACCGGCCAGTCCCGGCTCGCGGTTGCCGATCTGGCTCATGGCGTTGAACAGATGCGTCACCACCGTTGCGCCGGCGGCCGCGAAAGCGCTCGCCGTGACATAGGTGGTGTCGGAATGGCCGAGGCTGACGATGAGGCCGGCTTTTGCCAGGGCCGTGACGCGCGCCGGCTCGACGGATTCGGGCGCGACCGTGGTCAGCAGGACCGGGAGCTCCTTGCGCGCGGCGATCAGCGCGGCCTGGTCCGCTTCCGTCATCGGCCGGATCAGCGCCGGGTCATGCGCGCCCTTGCGGGCGACCGACAGATGCGGGCCTTCGAGATGCAGGCCGAGAAAGCCCGGCACCTCCTGGCGCGCCGCCGCGGCCCCTGCCGCGACAGCCGCCGCCGTGATCGCGGGCGTGTCGGTGATCAGCGTCGGCAAAAGCGCCGTGGTGCCGAAGGGTGCATGCGCCCGGCAGATGGTCTCGATCGAGGCGACGTCGGGA
>NZ_RZSG01000583.1:0-3846 GCF_003997725.1 Mesorhizobium sp. M4A.F.Ca.ET.050.02.1.1 | reverse complement strand
CCCCAGAAGCGGTCGCCGCCGCCCGCCGTCGGCACGAAGACCGGGATGCGGCCTATGAAGCCCCGCCCGCCTTGCGCCAGGTCGACCGGGCCGGCGAACACCAGTTCGTGCCTGTCGCGCGCCCGAAGCGCTGCCGCGCGCTGCGCCTCGTTCTTGCGGTAGTCGAGCCCGATCGCCTTTTCGTTGCCTTTCAACGGATACATCAGCGAGATGACGAGGTCCGGCGCGCCGGCGATGTTGCGCAACTGCGACTTCTGCTCGAACAGATTGCCGGCGAGCGACGCAAATCTCTGCTGGCCCATATAGGGCTCGGTGACGATGGCCGACACCAGGCCCTGTGTGAGCTGAAGGTTGCCGTTGATGTTGCCCTCGATCTTGGCGCGGATGATGTTGACCTTGGCCAGGACATCGGCGCGCACCAGTTGATCGGAGACTTTTCTGTTCTGCTGGTCGGCAAATATGGCGCAGATCAGAAGCACGACAAAGGCTATCGCCGCCGGCACGTTGGCGGACGAAAAAACGGCCTGTCTCATGCGGCCTATGCTGAAATCCGTTCTGGCCAATTCGACCCGAATACCCTTCCTGGACAATAGTCCATCGGTCGAACCTAGTAGAAAGTGCTTAAATTTAGACTTCCAGGCCGGCCAGAAGTTTCAGCATTGGGCCGATTGCTGCAAGGACAGGAGGCGCCACGGATCAAGGGTAGGGAGGAGCTGACATAGCCGATCTCGCCACTTGGGGGAGATAGGCAGCTTCGACGCGGCGCCTATTTGCCGGCCATGTGGTCGGCCAGCGCCTGGGCCTGGGCAAGCAATGCCGGGAAGGCCGCATCGCCCGGCAGGCGCTCGCCCATGCAGGCGCGATAGTCGGCGTCGCCTTTCTCCCAGGCGGCATTGGCGGCATCGTACGACTTTTCGTCCTTGAGTTCCGAAGCCTGGTAGGCCTCCTGGAATTTCTGGGCGGCGGCGGCGGCCGCTGTCCACAAGGCATCGCAAGCCGCGATCTTCGGAACGGCGGGCGCCGCGGGTGCCTCGGCGATCATGACCCGATCGCCCTTGACCAGCGTGACGATGACCTGCTGGTCGTAGATCGGCCCGACATCCTGCGTCCAGCCGCCCAGCCGCGCGATCGCCATGTCGGCGCCTTCGGGCTTGTTCAGCGCAAAGTCGAGCGTCTTGACGAAGGCGGCATCGGCGCCGATGGCCTGGGTATAGAAGGCGTCGAGCTTCAGCGCCGCGTCGATGCCGGCGGGCAGCTTGAGATTCTCATCGGTCTCGTCGGCCCTGGACTTCAGCCAGCGCTCGGCGAGCCCGCGCGTCGTCGCGACAAGGCTCGGGCCGTCGTCGCTCGTGGTGCATCTCAGCCCGTCGAGCATGCCGAATCCGATGTCGGAGTCGCTCAGGCTTTGGAGATTGATCGTGCCGGTTGCCGGAAAACCCTCGACCGCCAGCGGGCCGAGAAGGGCGGATAGGCGCTTTTCGAGATCGGCCATCGCCTTCACATTCTGGGCATCGAGCGATTCCACGGGAGCGTTCGCGCTTTCCTGCGCGGCGATGTCGGCAATCGCCTTGTCACGCGCGGCGATATAGTCATCCTCCGGCGAGGCAGCGAGTGCCGCGCTGCCCGCAAGCATGAAGAGAAGTATCCAGATCAACCTCATGACGTAGCCCCCAAAGTTAGCGATCAAAGCCCTTCGGAGCCTTCGCCCGAATTGGCGGCTTTTGCGTGGCGGAAATCTACGGAGAGCTGAATCTTTACCCGGCCTTGCGCTTCTCCACCTCGGCCTTGCGCAGCAAGAACCGCTGGATCTTGCCGCTTGGCGTCTTCGGCAGTTCGGTGACGAACTCGACCTCGCGCGGATAGGCATGCGCCGAGAGCCGCTTCTTCACATGCTGGGCCAGCTCCTCGGCCAGCGCCTCGCTGCCCTTGAAGGCCGAAGCCAGCACGACGAAGGCCTTGACGATCTCGGTGCGCTGCGGGTCGGGCACGCCGACCACCGCCGCCTCGTTGACCGCCGGATGCTCGATCAGCGCGCTTTCTACGTCGAACGGGCCGATGCGGTAGGCGGCCGAGGTGATGACGTCGTCGGCGCGGCCGATGAAGGAGACGGAGCCGTCCGGCTCGTATTCGACCGTATCGCCGGTGCGGTAATAGCCGCCCGCGATCGCCGGCGTCTCGGCCTGGTGGTAGCCGTCGAACCAGCGCAGCGGCGATCTTGCGATGTCGACGGCAAGCACGCCCGGCTGTTTGGGGCCGAGCTCGTTGCCCGCCTCGTCGAGCACCACCATGCGGTAGCCCGGCATGGCGAAGCCGGCCGAGCCCGCGCGCACGCTATGCGCCAGGCCATGATGGTTGTTTACCATCATGCCGTTCTCGGTCTGCCCGTAATGGTCGTGGATGGGGCGGCGAGATGAGCGTCGAACCAGCGGATCACTTCGGGGTTGAGCGGCTCGCCGGCACTGCTTACGACACGGAGCTTGCCCTTGACGCGGGCTGCGGCCTCCGCGCCTTCCGCCATCAAAAGCCGGTAGGCGGTGGGCGAGCCGGCGAGGCTGGTGACGCCCAGCCGCTCGATGATGGCGTAGGTGCTTCTGGCGTTGAAGGCGCCTTCGTAGAAGGTGGTGGCGATGCCGAGCTGCAGCGGCCCGGTGATGGCGTAGTACAGGCCATAGGCCCAGCCGGGGTCGGCGATGTTCCAGAACACATCATCGGGGCGGAGCCCGATCGCGTCGCGCATGTAGGCGCCGAAGGCGAGCAGCGCGTTGAGCGGCACCGGCACGCCCTTTGGATGGCCGGTGGTGCCCGAGGTCGACATCATCATGAACAGGTCGTCGCCCTTGCGCATCGCCGGCGGGCAGTCGGGGGCGGCGGCGGCAAGCGCTGCGCCGAAATCGATGTCGCTGGCGGGCAGGGTGTCGCCGGCGCCAAGGATGGTGGCGACGCGCGGATGGTTCTCGACCTCGTCGAGCTTGCCGCGGTTGGCCGGGTTGGTCACCACAAGCTTGGCCTTGCTGTAGCTCAGCCGGTGCTCGATCGCTTTCGGTCCGAAGGCGGTGAACAGCGGCTGGTAGACCGCGCCGATGCGCCATGCGCCGAGGATCAGCGCCACCAGCTCGGGGATGCGCGGCAGCATGCCCGCCACCACATCGCCAGGGCCGATGCCCAGGCCCTCGAGCATGTTGCCGGCGCGGCCGGACATGTCGGCAAGGTCGTCGAAGGTGAATTCGCGCAGCTCGCCGCTGGCCGAGACGGCGCGCAGCGCCAGCCGGTCCTCACCGGTGTAGCGCCCGCAGCATTCGACATAGGCGTTGATGCCGGTTGCCGGATCTCCGTGCAGCCGGCTGATCTCGTCCTCGAGGTGGAAATTCTGGACCGCGTCCTCGTAGCGCGGCAGGCCGGCCGGAGCTCTGGTCATGGCAATCCTCCCTCAGCGGCCAGCCATCTCCTGACGGCGGGCCGACGCCTCCAGATTGCCCGAAAACGCGGCGCGGGTCGATTGCGGCGATGGCCGGGGAGGGCGTCTTTATAGTGACGGGAGGGGGACGCGCTCGCCGGCTTTCGCCAATTGCCTGCGTTGAGGGCGAAGGCATGCGCTAAGGCAGGCGCAATCCTTGCGCCTCCATATGCCGCTTCCAGCGGCTGCGCAGCTCTGCCGGCCGGCAACCGATGCGCTCGTCGAGAAACGCGGCAGCGCTGATGCGGTCGGTGCGGAAATGGCGGAAATCCTGGCGCAGCTCGCACCAGGCGGCGAGCAGGCGCACCGTTTCGGCATAGCCGATCATCGTCGGCCAGACGACGCGCTCACTGCCCTCGTCGCGTTCGTTGCGGTAGCGGATGCGGATCTTG
>NZ_RZSG01000582.1:0-3848 GCF_003997725.1 Mesorhizobium sp. M4A.F.Ca.ET.050.02.1.1 | reverse complement strand
GAGTCGGACATTTCCGAAATGTGCTCGCCCGTCAGCCAGAGCCGCAGGAAATCCTTGGGCAGCAGCACCTTCGCCACGTCGGCGAAGATCTTGGGCTCGTTGTTCTTCACCCAAGCGAGCTTCGGCGCGGTGAAGCCCGGAAAGACGATGTTGCCGGTGAGCTTGCGGAAGCGCGGATCGGCGTCGAGCGCGGCGGCCTCGACATGGCTGCGCGTGTCGTTCCACAGGATGCAGGGGCGCAGCACCTGGTCGCCGGCGTCGAGCAGGGTTGCGCCATGCATCTGGCCGGACAGGCCGATGCCCTTGACGGCCGCGAGTTCCTTCGGATGTGCGGCCTTGAGTTCGGCAATCGCTTTTTCGCAGGCCGCGATCCAGTGCGCGGGATCCTGCTCGGACCATCCCGGATGCGGCCGCGAGACATCGAGCGAGCCGTGACCGGAGCCGATGACGGTCTGCCCGGCATCGATCAAAAGCGCCTTGACGCCCGACGTGCCCAGATCGAGGCCGAGATACATGATGTCCTCCCAATGCCTTTAATTTTTTCGGATCTCGAAAAAATCTGGCTTGGCCAGTTCTTATGCCAAGATCCGCTTCGGGTCAATTCTCGGACAAATCGGCGGCGCGCCGCGAAAACAGCGCCGACAGCGGACTGTCCGGCCGCGCAAAGGCGCGCTCGCCCGTCAGCGCCCGCGCCAGCGGTCCATCGCCGGCGCGCAGGGCAGCCTCGATCAGCGTCAGGTCGATGACGTCGCGCTGCGCATGGCTGCCGCCGAAGCGGTTCGCGATCGAGCGTATGGGCCGGATCAGGCGCGCCGCCTCGGTGTAGTCAGCTTCGCCGAACGCCTTGATCGCCAGCGTCAGCGGATGGCCGACATCCCGGGTAAAAGCGGCGTTGTCGTCGCTGGCATGCATCGCCTCGCGCTGCGCCTCCAGCAAGGTCCTGGCCGGCGCCTCCAGCCCAGCGCCGACGAAAGCCATCATCGCATGGGCATCGTTGAAGGCATAGTTGCCGGCAGCAGCCTTGGGCGCCCAATTGGCGGCGAGAGCGGTCCAGCGATCGCCGACATCGACGCCGCCGAGATGCAGCCGCCACAGGATCGCCGAAGCATCCACCATGTTGAGCGCCAGTGTCGAGCGCGTGCCGTAGATCGGCCCGTCATAGAGCGCCAGGACTTCCTCGGTCTCGCCGAGATCGTAGTGGAACAGCGCAAGGTGCCACCAATTGTGCACTTTGAGGAAGCTGTCTTTCGTCCATGCGTCCGGGTTGGCGCGCATCCAGGCGATGCCGTCCTTTTGCCGGCTCTGCATTTCCATAACATGCGCGACCGCGTGCTGCGCCCAGCCGTCGCGCGGCTCGATCTCAATCGCCGTCCGGCCGAAGCCCTCAGCGCGAGCATAGTCGCCCATCTCCTCCAGCCCGAAGGCCTGCATGCCGAGAATGGCGTGGTAGCCCGGCATGCCCCTCTGCCAGGACGGCAGCGCGCGACCGATACGATCGCGCAGCATGCGCGCATTGCCGGTGAAGAAGTCGATCTGATGCCCGGTCTGCAGGGCCACCGCATCGAGCGGAAAATCGATGGCGATGTCCTCGAGCAGGCGCGAGGCGTCGTGCCAACGGCCCGCGGCGAGATGGCCGAGCGCCGCGATATGCGCCTGCTCGCGCGCCGTCGCCGCAAGCGGCAGCGCCGCTTCGTGACAGGCCCTGGCCACGGCCGTCGCCTCAGGCTCAGTGGCAAGCGCAAAGAGATAGCCCTTGAACACATGGGCCATGACGAAGCCGGGATCTTCGGCGATGGCGCGGTCGATGGTAGCGACCGGATCGCCGATAAAGCATTGCAGCTCGCGGACAGCCCTCTCATAGGGCGAAAATCCCGCCTCCGTCGCGCCGGAAAATGTCAGGCCGAATGCGTTCTTCAGCGCCATTGAGTGCCCTGCTACCGTCCTGATCGAACTGGACGTGATCCTAAAACATCGACACTCGGCTCGCCAACCGGCGAGGGGCGGCTTGCACCGTTTGGCTGGACCTGACTCAATTGCCCGAGCGCATCGCCATGGTGGCGATGCCGGCGCCGACCAGCAGCGTGCCGCCGGTGCGGTTGAAGATGCGAATCGCCTTCGGGTTGCGCACGACGTTGCGCGCCCGGGCCGCGATCAGTGCGTAGCCGAAGGCATTGGCGAAGGCGAGCGCCAGGAAGGTCGTCTCGAAGATCAGCATCTGCGGCCAGAAATCGGCGTGCCGGTCGAGGAACTGAGGCAGGAAGGCGACGAAGAAGGTGATGCTCTTCGGGTTGAGCGCGGTGACCAGCCAGGCATGCGCCATCATCTTGGCGGCGGACACCGCGTCGGTGCGCGGCTCGGCTTTCAGCGCCCCGCCGGCGCGGAACAGTTTGACGCCGAGATAGATCAGATAGCAGGCGCCGATCACCTTCAGCACGGTGAACACGGTGGCCGATGCCGCCAGCAGTGCGCCGATGCCGAGCATCGACAGCGTCATGGCGGTGAAGTCGCCGAGCGCGACGCCGACCGCCATCGGCAGCGCGGTGCGCCAGCCCTGGCCGAGCGCATAGGAGACGACCAGAAGGATCGTCGGACCCGGGATGACGAGAAGGATGGTGGAGGCGGCGGCGAAGGCGGCCCAGTTCTCGAAGGACATTTCCTCACTCCTTGAGCACAAAGAAAAGGATAAATCCTCGGGTCGGCCGGAATGTAAAGAGGCATCTTCGAAATGTTTGGGCGGCTGGTTCGGCCCTGCCGGCGGCGGCGACGGCCCTTAGGACCAAAGTCGGGTCCTTCACGCTTTTTCAACCATGATCGATGAAAATGCCTGCTATCCGGCCGGACCGTGCTTCCCGCCGACAGTGTAGGGTTTGGTGCATGCGCGAGTTGCCGCAAAGTTTGACGCCGCCTTCGAACGGCGATGCTATCGAAACCGGAATACAGCTTTCCCGCCGCAGCATGATCTCGGGCTTCGGCGCCGCGGCGCTGCTCGGCATCGCCGGCTGCAGCACCACCGAGACGCTCGACCTGCCGCAATTGCAGATCGACGACACCACCACCGGCTCGGTGCATCCCCTGCGCCCAGCGATCAGCGTCGACAAGAACATCACAGGCCCCGACGTCATGTATGCGTCGCTGACCGATGGGGGTTTCGAGGTGCCGGCGGTGCCCTACCTGAAGGTCAAGCCGGAGTTCCGCCGCCAGATCGTCGTCGACAAGACCGGCGAGGCGCCCGGCACCATCGTGGTGCACCTGCAGGAGCGCATGCTTTATCTGGTGCAACCCGGCGGCGACGCCATCCGCTACGGTGTCGGCATCGGCAAGGACGGCTTCCGCTGGTCGGGCCGCGCCAACATCCAGTACGGCAAGGAATGGCCGGTCTGGACGCCGCCGCCGGAAATGATCCAGCGCAAGCCGGAACTGGTGAAATGGCAGGGCGGCCAGCCCGGCGGCCTCACCAACCCGCTTGGCGCGCGGGCGCTCTACATCTTCCAGAACGGCAAGGACACCGGCTACCGCATCCACGGCTCGCCGGAATGGTGGAGCATCGGCCAGGCGATGTCGTCGGGCTGCGTTCGGCTGATCAACCAGGACATCATTGATCTTTACAGCCGCGTGTCGAAGAAGAACCCGGTGGTCGTGGTCTGATCCTCGGCCGCTGCCGGCGGCCGCTTTGGCGACTTGTCCAAGTGCGGTCTTTTCTCCCGTTGCGTCATCCAGCAAGACAGGCGAAGGTGCCCTGAAACCATCGCCCCGGGAGAGATCAAGCATGGCCGGAACTTTCGTCATCGCGCAGGGCGGCGGCCCGACCGCCGTCATCAATCAGACGGTCGTCGGCGCCGCGCTGGAGA
>NZ_RZSG01000581.1:0-3860 GCF_003997725.1 Mesorhizobium sp. M4A.F.Ca.ET.050.02.1.1 | reverse complement strand
GGCAATGGGCGGCGCGGGTCCGACTGGTGGCGCGGCTGCGTCATCTACCAGATCTATCCGCGCTCCTTCCAGGACACGACGGGCGACGGCAGCGGCGATCTCAAGGGCATCACCGCCAGGCTCGCGCATGTCGCCTCGCTCGGCGTCGACGCCATCTGGCTGTCGCCCTTCTTCAAGTCGCCCATGGCCGACATGGGCTACGACGTGTCGGACTATCGCGACGTCGATCCGATGTTCGGCACGCTGGAGGATTTCGATGCACTGATCGCCGAGGCGCACCGGCTCGGCCTGAAGGTCGTCATCGACCAGGTGATCTCCCACTCGTCCGACAAGCATGAATGGTTCGTCGAGAGCCGCGCCAGCCGCGACAACCCGAAGGCCGACTGGTACGTCTGGGCCGATGCCAAGTCCGACGGCAATGCGCCCAACAACTGGCTGTCGCTGTTTGGCGGGCCGGCCTGGGAGTGGGATGCCACTCGCCGGCAGTACTATATGCACAATTTCCTCGCCGCCCAGCCCGACCTCAACTTCCACAATCCGGAGATTCAGGACGCGGTGCTGGACACGGTGCGCTTCTGGCTGGAGCGCGGCGTCGACGGTTTTCGGCTGGATACGGTCAATTACTATTTCCATGACCGCTGGCTGCGCGACAACCCGCCTCTGGCGGAAAGCGTCGCCGGCACCAACGGCGCCACCACCACCTATGCCTTCCAGGAGCATCTGTTCGACAAGACGCGGCCGGAGAACCTCGACTTCCTGTGCCGCTTCCGCGCGTTGCTCGACGAGTATCAGGACCGCGCCGCGGTCGGCGAGGTCGGCGACGAGGACCGCTCGCTGAGGACGCTCGCCGCCTACACCTCAGGCGGCGACAAGCTGCAGATGTGCTACACATTCGACCTGCTGGGGCCGCAATTCTCGGCCGCGCACATACGCGGCTGCGTCGAGGCCTTCGAAAGCACGGCCGCCGACGGCTGGGTCTGCTGGGCGTTCTCCAACCATGATGTCGTGCGCCATGTCAGCCGCTGGACGCGGCCGGGCGGCGAGCCGGACAGGGTGGCGAAATTCTCGATCGCGCTACTCGCCTGCCTGCGCGGCTCGATCTGCCTCTATCAGGGTGAAGAGCTTGGGTTGGAGGAAGCCGAGCTTGCCTATGAGGATCTGCGCGATCCGCTGGGCATCCGCTTCTGGCCTGGCGTGAAGGGCAGGGACGGCTGCCGCACGCCGATGGCCTGGGAGCACGGCGCCGACAATGGCGGCTTCACGACGGGCAGGCCCTGGCTGCCGGTGCCGGCCAGCCACCGCGCCCGCGCCGTCGACGTCCAGAACGGCGAGAAGGGATCGGTGCTTGCCGCTTATCGGGCGATGCTCGCCTTGCGCAGGCGGCACTCGGCGCTTGTCGGCGGGTCGATCCGCTTTCTGGATGCCGAAGGCGATGTCCTTGCCTTCGTCCGCGAGGGTGAGGGCGAGAGGCTGGTTTGCGTCTTCAACTTCGCCGACGAGCAGGCGGTCTGGCCCTTGCCGCCGGCTCTGGGGCCTGTTGAAGTGATCGATCTCGGCGCCGGCGCGGTCATTGCCGAGGACGTATTGTCACTGCCGCCGCTGGGTTTCTTTCTGGGGCGAACCAACTTGGCGGCCAGCCCGTCAATGTCCAGCGAGGCTCGGTGATGCTCATCGAATTCACGAACGAAGTCGCGTTCGGGGAGCCACCGCCATCCGTAATTGTGTTGTGCACGCTTCGTGAGGTACGAGAGCTGTCTTCGAAATTGTTGCTCCGCGATGTTGTCGACATGTCGTCTGGATTCAACGCAAATTTTTCGGGTGGCATATCTGGCTTTCAGGTCACGATTGTCACTGAGAACGAGCACTTAGTGAGGATTCAAGACGGAAAGGTATTGATATCCTTGTCTAAGGAACACGCTGGCGCGATTTCAGCGATGCTTGATCAAATATATGTGCAAGGCCAGACCATATACGTCGACTTCGATGGCCTGAATCTCTTTGAAGAGGCAAATTTGATTATCTCTACAATTTGACTACTGAACCAGCACGGAGCGTCCACAGGTCCCGCCGGTGACCCGGATATCGGCTTCGCCGACATGCACGCCGAGCGCGCCAAGTACGTTGTAGACCAGGTTGTCGACCTGCGCGGTCACGCCGTTGAGCACCGTCACCACCGCCGGCTTCACGGTGCTGAGCAGGGCGGTGACGTCGAGCCCGGCGCCCAGCGCCTTGACCGACAGCGACAGGTTGTTGACCAGCGAGGTGGAGAGCGACTGCGTCAGGTTCTTCGTCGACACTGTTTTCATCGTCTTGGCAGCGATCTCGGTGGCATTGAACGTCAGGTTCGTCGGCGCCATGTTGGTGACCGAGAACGCCGAAGATCCGTTGATCTGCAGCAGGCTGAGGTTGACCAGCAAAAGCTTGACGCTGACGTCGGCGATTTCGGCGTCGCTGAACGATTGCGGCTTGGTGAAGTCGGCAAAGCCGCTGGCG
Source organism: Mesorhizobium sp. M4A.F.Ca.ET.050.02.1.1 (assembly GCF_003997725.1). Classification (NCBI taxonomy): domain Bacteria; kingdom Pseudomonadati; phylum Pseudomonadota; class Alphaproteobacteria; order Hyphomicrobiales; family Phyllobacteriaceae; genus Mesorhizobium; species Mesorhizobium sp. M4A.F.Ca.ET.050.02.1.1. Next base: position 1,367 of record NZ_RZSG01000581.1, on the reverse strand, counting down.
TTGGTGTCGGCAAGGTGCGCGGCGACGACGCCGGGCTGTGCCGCGATCGTGACCTTCAGGCTGTCGGGACGCCCGGTCGGGCAACTTACGTCGGTGAGCTTTGCTTCGGCATAGGCCACCTCGACATTGAGCGGCAGGTTGACGGCGAGCAGCTTGATGCCGCCACCCAAATTCGTGCCGGCGTTGCCGCTCCCGTTGCCATTGCCGTAGCCGCCGCCGTTGTTCCCGTTCCCGAGGCCGACGCTGGCATTCAGCTTGATGCGGGTCTGCGCGGTGCGCACCACGGTGCCGGCCTCGCCGACCTTCAGCCACGGCGAGGATTGTGGCGGCTCGCCGATGGCGATGCTGAGCGGGGGGGACGTCAAGCCCGGTATCGTCGCGCCGAGATTGACCTGTACCTGGTTGGTGCCGTTGGCAAGTGCCGCCGCCGCCGTCACCATGCTCATGGCGCTCGCGGCGACGGTCAGCCCGGCCGGCTTCTGCCCGACGCCGAGACTGCCGACAGAGCCGAGATCGATCAGGTGGCTGAGCGGGATCTTGACCATGTTGGTGGCGCCGGCCGCCATCGTCTGCAGCGCCAGCTTGGAGGTGCGGTCGAGCCCGGGGACATCGGCCATGGCAGTGGCGATCTGGCCGACTGTGGCCTTCGAAGCCAGCACGTCCGAATAGCTCACGCCCGTCAGCCGCAGTTCCGTCGCCAACGCGTCGGTGAAGGAAAGCACGTCGATATCGGCCGATGCCAGCGCGCTGTAATCCATCACGCTGAGCGAGATGTCGGTGCCGAGCAGCCCGCCGAGCAGCGCGTTGACGACGCCGCCATTGAGGCTGGCGAGCCTCGACCCGACCGAAAACGCGGCCTCCGCCTGGGCGCTGGCGGTGGCCGTCGTGCCGATCACCGGCGGCTTCATCATCATCGCGCCGAAATAGAGAGTGCCCTTCTTCTTCAGCGACACCTGGACGGCGTTGTAAGGCAGCTTGCCCGCCTCGAAACGGCTTCCGGCGGCGATCGCGCTGACGCCGGAGTAGCGGCCGGGCACCACCTGGACGACCGCCTTGCTGGCCGTCGGCTCGATGGTCGTCCCCTGCTTCTGGACGGCGACCGAGTTGAAGCCGTTGTCCTTCAGCGTGGTCAGCACCGCCTTCTCGGCATTGTTGATGTTGGCCGCGGCGGTGATCGCCGCGAGATCGACGATCGACTGTGCCGCGCGGCGCTCGTTGAACAGCGCGCCTTCGTCGACCGCGAAGGCTGTCAGCGCCAGCGCGACCGGCGCGCTCAGCGCCGCCATGACGGCGAAGTTGGCGCGCCTGTCGGCGATCAGCCGGCTGCCCGATCGCAGCATCGCGGCGGCAGCGGCGCGCATCATATG
>NZ_RZSG01000580.1:0-3868 GCF_003997725.1 Mesorhizobium sp. M4A.F.Ca.ET.050.02.1.1 | reverse complement strand
CTTCTTGACCACGGGCAGCACCTCATAGGCCATCTCCTTGACGATCTCGTTGGCGTTGCCATAGGCGAGCAGGCCGGCCGCCGAGCCGCGCCCGGCCATGCGGTAGCGGCCGGAATTGTAGATGATGATGAGGTCGATGCCGCCGGCTTCCTCGGCCTTGGCCGACAGGCCGGTGCCGGCGCCGCCGCCGACGATCGGCACGCCATCGGCGAGCATCTTGCGGAACTTCTCCAGTATTGTCTTGCGCGAAATTGCGGCCATGCGTCCGGGTCTCACTTCTTGACGATATCGAGGAAGGCCGCGGTCGCGGCCCTGGCGAATTCGGGATCGTTGATGTGCAGCGGCAAGCGCGTCACGATGCGTGTTGCCGTCGGACGGATCGTGCGTTCGATGGCCTCGAACAGCGCGGCATCCGCTTCCGGATCGAAGAAGGCGCCGCCGTCGATGTCGAGCGCCGAGACGCCCTTTTCGGGGATAAGGAAGCGGACCGGACCCTCGCAGCGGCTCAGCTTTTCGCCGATCCATTCGCCGATCTTGCGGCATTCGTCCGGCGTCGTGCGCATCAGCGTCACGTTGGAATTGTGTTCGTAGAGCAGGCGTCCGCGATAATGCTCCGGAATGGTCGGCGGCGCCCAGAAGTTGACCATGTCGAGCGCGCCGGCCGAGCCGACATAGGGAAGTTTCGTGCGAGCGGCGGCGCCGAAGCGATCCTGCGTCGCCGGCAGCACGCCGCCGAACAGCAGGTCGCAGACCTCCGTCGTGGTTATGTCGATGATGCCGGCGAGCAAGCCCGAGTCGGCGAGCTTCTCCATCGTGCGGCCGCCGGTGCCGGTGGCGTGGAAAACCATGCAGTCATAGTTGGCGCGCAGATGGTCGGCGATGGCCGTCACGCATGGGGTGGTGACACCGAACATGGTAAGCCCAAGCGACGGTTTGCCGTCGGCGGATGGGGCCGGGTTCCCCACCATGCCCGAGATCGCCTGGGCGGCATTGTGCAGCACGATGCGCGACAGGCGGTTGAGGCCCGCCATGTCGGTCACCGATGGCATCATGACAATGTCGGAGACGTCGACATAGGGTGCGGTGTCCCCGGAGGCGAGCGTCGAGACCATGACCTTGGGCAGGCCGAGCGGCAGTGTGCGCATGGCCGATGTGACGATCGAGGTGCCGCCGCCGCCGCCGATACCGATCATGCCGGATATGTCGCCGCGCGACTGGACGAAGCGGGCGAGGGCGAAGGCCATCGCTGCGACCGACCTGCCGCGGTCGTCGTTGCCGAGCACGGCGTCGCGGCCCTCGGGGTGATGGGCGGCTACCTCTTCGGCTGACACATCGACCGGCACGGTGGTAGCGCGCGTTCCGACGTCGACGCGGGTCACGGTAGCGCCGGTGGCGGCGATCGCGTCCGCCAGGAAGGCAAGCTCCTCGCCCTTGGTGTCGGCGGTGCCCACCACGTAGATGCGCTTCATCGCGTTCCCCCGTTCCCTGGCATGTCTGGGCGCCGCCCGCCGCCACTCGTTGCCCGGTCACCAAGACCATTGCAATTTTTTGAGACGCGCGTATCGTATTGACATGGATGTCTCACGTCAACAAGCCGCGCCGAACGACGACACCGGTGAGGGCCGAGCGGCCGAGCGTGGCGCGCGCGCCCGCACCAGGCGGCTGATGCTGGAGACGGCCACCAGGCTGATGCAGGGCGGCGCCACACCTTCCGTGAGCGAGGTCGCCGAGGCGGCCGAAGTGTCGCGCGCAACCGCCTATCGATATTTCCCGAGCCAGGCAGCACTGGTGCAGGCAGTGGTCGATGAGGGGCTCGGCCCTATCCTCACCTGGCGCTCGGCGTCGGACGATCCGGAGCGCAGGGTCGCCGAACTCTACGCCACCGCGATGCCGCGTATCGAGGCTTTCGAGGCGACGTTCAAGGCGGCGCTGAAACTGTCGCTGGATCAGTGGGCCAGGCGCCAGGCAGGCACGCTGGGCAATGAGCCGGCCTTCACGCGCGGGCATCGCATCGACCTCCTGAAGGATGCGTTAGCGCCGCTCAAGGGCCGTTTGCCGCCGCGCGAGTTCAAGCGTCTGGCGCAGGCGCTGTCGCTGATGTTCGGCGTCGAGGTGCTGATTGTATTGAAGGACATATGGGGCCTGGACAGTCGTCGCATGATGGCGGTCGCGCAGTGGGCGGCGGGCGCGCTGGTGCGGGCGGCCGTGGCGGAATCGGAAGGCGACGCCACATCGGCGGCAACCGCAAAATAACACAAATCTGGTTGGACCAGATCGCGAAGTCAGTTATGCATAATAGTCCCGATGAGATGATCGAAACAAGGCCCGCGCGTATCAAGGAGTAGGAAAATTAAGGTAAAACAGGCAGATACCGCTGCAAATGGCTTGCCTGACCGTTCCTGATCGCTCAAGAAAGGGCTTGACGTCCCTTTAGAATTGGTAATACCAGATTAAGGCTGACAACGCGGATCGAAAGTGAGGGCTGCGATCCATTTTTCCGCCGGGCGGGGAGGCGCCCAAACCGGAAGAGTGCCATCACTGGAGGAACTACCAGGGCCGGCCTCGCCGCCGGCTCGCATGACACGGTAGAATGCGCACAAGGGAGGAAACATTATGCGCAAGATAGTGACCAGCGTCATTGCTGGTATCGGCTTAGTGCTCGCCTGTGGAACGTCTTCTTACGCGCAGGACAAGGAACTCACCATCTTCTGGGCGGAATGGGATCCGGCAAACTATCTGCAGGAACTCGTCAACGACTACACGGCCGAGACCGGGGTGAAGGTCACCGTACAGACGACGCCATGGCCAGATTTCCAGACCAAGGCCTTTACCGAGTTCAACGCGCATGGCGACGCCTACGACATGGTGGTCGGCGACTCGCAATGGCTTGGTGCCGGTTCGACGCAAGGCCACTATGTCGACCTGACGGACTTCTTCAACAAGCACAAGCTTGGCGATGTGATGGCGCCCGCTACTGTAAAGTATTATGCCGAATACCCTGGCGGTTCCGGAAAATACTGGGCGATCCCGCTTGAAGGCGATGCGATCGGCTGGTCCTATCGCAAGGACTGGTTCGAGGATCCGAAGGAGAAGGAAGCCTTCAAGGCGAAGTACAACTACGACCTCGACGTGCCGAAGACCTATGCGCAGCTGCGCGACATCGCCGAGTTCTTCCACCGTCCGGACCAGAAGCGGTACGGCGTCGCCATCTACACCGACAATTCCTATGACGCGATGGCGATGGGCGTCGAAAGCGCTATCTTCAGCTATGGCGGCGACCTCGGCGACTACGCAACTTACAAGGTCGACGGCATCACCAATTCGAAAGAGGCCGCCGCCGGCCTCGACATGTACAAGGAACTCTACAAGTTCACGCCTCCCGGTTGGGGCAAGACCTTCTTCGTGGAAGACAACCAGGCGATCACCGGCGGCCTCGCCGCGATGAGCATGAATTTCTTCGCCTTCTTCCCGCCGCTGGTAAACAAGGCCACCAACCCGTACGCCGACGTGACCGGCTTCTTCGCCAATCCGGCCGGCCCGGACGGCAAGCGCTTCGCCGCTCTCGGCGGCCAGGGAATTTCCATCGTCTCGTACTCGAAGAACCAGGAAGAGGCGACGAAGTTCCTGGAGTGGTTCATCAAGGACGAGACCCAGAAGAAGTGGGCGGACCTTGGCGGCTACACCTGCAGCCAGGCCGTGCTGAAATCGGAAGCGTTCCAGAACGCTACGCCTTACAACAAGGCGTTCTATGACACGATGTTCATGGTCAAGGACTTCTGGGCGACGCCGGAATACGCCGAGGTGCTAGATCAGCTGAACCAGAACATCTATCCGTTCGTGGTCGGCGGGAAAGGCACCGCCCAGGAAG
>NZ_RZSG01000057.1:15784-16209 GCF_003997725.1 Mesorhizobium sp. M4A.F.Ca.ET.050.02.1.1 | reverse complement strand
ATCCCCGGTCAGGCGCATGAGGATCGCTTCGGCGCCGACGATGGCGAGCTCGGGCTCGGCATCCATGGCGAGCCGGGCGTCGAGCGCATCGCGCTGCAGAGCGCCGGCTCACTCGTCGCCATCATGGCCGAGCGCCTTGCCGCGCTGCTCGATGCCGGCAGCCGCTACGCGCTGCTGATCAACAATCTCGGATCGGTGCCGCCGCTCGAAATGTCGCTGATCGCCAATGCGGTGCTCGCCTCGCCGCTGGCGAAGGCGGTGACGCTGACGGTGGGTCCCGGCCATCTGATGACCGCGCTCAACATGAATGGCTTCTCGCTGTCGCTGATCAGGCTGGATGCCGAACGCGAGGCGGCGCTGCTGGCGCCGGTCGGTCCGCACGCTTGGCTGCCGACGCAGCCGGTTCGCCAGCCGGTCGTCGTGGC
>NZ_RZSG01000057.1:0-15774 GCF_003997725.1 Mesorhizobium sp. M4A.F.Ca.ET.050.02.1.1 | reverse complement strand
TCGTGGCGGCGGCCAAGCCGGCGGTTCACGCCACCGCGAAGGCGGCGAGCCGCGACGCCGCCGCCGAGCGGTTGATCACCGTCGTTTGCGAGAAGCTGATCTCGCTGGAGGAGCCCTTGAACGGGCTAGACGCCAAGGCCGGCGACGGCGATACCGGGTCGACGGTGGCGACCGGCGCGCGCAGCGTGCTCGAGCGTCTCGACACGCTGCCGCTTGCCGACCGGGCTGCAACGCTGGCGGCAATCGGCGATACGCTGGGGACCGCGATGGGTGGTTCGAGCGGTGTGCTTTTGTCGATCTTCTTCACCGCCGCGGCGCAGACTTTGGGTTTTGGCGCGACTCTGCCCAAGGCGCTGCTCGCCGGCCTCGACCGGATGACCTTCTACGGCGGCGCAAAGGTCGGTGACCGCACCATGGTCGACGCGCTGGAGCCGGCGCTCAAGGCGCTCGATACAGGCGGGCTGGAAGCAGCCGCGACGGCCGCGCGGCATGGAGCGGAGGCCACCGCCGCGATGCAGAAAGCGAAGGCCGGGCGCTCCGCCTATATCGGCCGCCAGCTTGACGGCGTCGCCGATCCAGGCGCATTCGCGGTGGCGGAAGTGTTTGTGGCCGTGGCGGCCATGTTCGCCCCGGCATGAAGGACAGAGAATGGCCGCATCCGATTTCTCCAACTTGATCGTGGCGGCGGCGGACACGATCGCGGCGCATGCCGAGGAACTGACCGGGCTCGACCAGGCGATCGGCGACGGCGACCACGGGCTGAACATGAAGCGCGGCTTCGAGGCGGTGCGGGCCGACGCCGAGGCGATCGCCGCGAAGCCCTTGCCGGACGCTTTGAAGGCGATCGGCACCAAGCTGGTGATGACCGTGGGCGGGGCCTCTGGCCCGTTGTTCGGCACGCTGTTCATGGCGCTCGGCAAGGAACTGCCAGGCACGCCTGACCGCGCCGCGCTGACGGCAGCGCTTGGCAGGGCGATCGAGGCGGTCGCGGCGCGGGGCAAATCGCAACCTGGACAAAAGACCATGCTGGACGTGCTGCAGCCGGTGTATGAGGCGCTGGCGCAAGGCAAGACAGGCACGGAAATCGCCGATGCCGCCGATCACGCGGCTGACGCGACTGTGCCGATGAAGGCCCTGCGCGGGCGCGCCTCCTTCCTGGGCGATCGCTCGATCGGGCATATGGACGCTGGGGCACGCTCGACCGCGCTTCTGGTACGCGCAGTCGCTGAAACCGTCGAGGACCGCTGATGAGCAACGTTGGTATCGTCATCGTCTCGCATTCGCCGCTGGTCGCCGAAGGCACCGCAGACATGGTGCGCCAGATGGTCGGCGACGAAGTGCCGCTTGCATGGTGCGGCGGAAACGGCCATGGCGGGCTCGGCACCAGTGTCGAGGCGATCATGGGCGCCATCGACAAGGCCTGGTCGGAGGCGGGCGTCGCCATCCTCGTCGATCTCGGCGGCGCCGAGACCAACAGCGAGATGGCGGTCGAAATGATCGGCGAACCGCGCTCGCACAGGATTGTTGTGTGCAACGCGCCGATCGTCGAGGGCGCGGTCATGGCGGCGACGGAAGCCTCCGGCGGCGCCTCGCTCAAGGAAGTGGTGGCGACGGCGCATGAACTTTCGCCGTCGTGAATGAACGGGAACCCGACCGCATGTCCGCATCCGCCGAAGCCATGGTCCTGATCACCCACGATGTGGGTCTGCACGCGCGCCCTTCGGTGAAGTTCACCAAGCTCGCCAAGTCGTTCGCGGCCGAGGTGGAAGTGGCCTTGGCCGCCAACGGTCCCTGGTTCGACGCCAAGAGCATCGTCAAGGTCATGGCGGCCAAGGCACCTAAGGGAACGCTGCTGTACATCCGCGCCAGGGGCGACGGCGCGAGCGAAGCTGTCGAAGCGCTGGTCGATCTCGTGCAGCGTGATTTCGACGAGGAAGCGGACCATGCCCGGTCCGCTTGAGACGGACTCGCATGTGGCCGGAACCGCAAGGAACGCGGGCCATGCGGATTGAGGGTGTTCCAGCCTCCACGGGCTATGCCGAAGGGCCGCTGTTCGATCTCGACCGGCCGCCTGCCGCCTACACAAGCAAGTCGAGCGCGGCGGAGGAGATTGCGGCGCTGGAGACCGCGATCGGCAAGGCGGTAAGCCGGCTCAGCGCAATGATCGAAACCGCCGACGGCGATGCCGCCGGCATCCTGGAATTCCATATCGCCATGCTGCAGGACCATGCGCTGAGCGCGCCGGCCTTCGCCTCGATCGGCTCCGGCCAGGCCGCCGATGTCGCATGGCGGGCGGCGCTCGACGCCGAAATCGCCGGCTACGACGCGTCAGACCAGGACTATTTCCGCGCACGCGCCGCTGATCTGCGCGACATACGCGACCAGGTCCTGCGTGCGCTGAGCGAGGACGGGGAACCCACGGCACCCCTCGGCGCCATCTTCCATGGAGAGGACATCGCGCCGACGCGCTTCCTCGAAATCGACTGGAGCGCCGGTGGCGGCATCGCGCTCAGGGCCGGCAGCACCGCCAGCCATGTCGCCATGCTGGCGCGTGCGCGCGGCGTGCCAATGGTGGTCGGGCTCGGCACCTTCCCGGCCAGCCTCGCAGGCATGGCGTTGCTCGATGCCGAGCACGGCGGGATGGTGCTCTCGCCCTCACCGGCCGAGATCTACGCCTTCCGGCAATCATCGTCCTCCTTCGCCGCGCGCCTGGGCGCGGCGCAGTCTTTCCTGACCCGGCCGGCGGTGACCAAGGCGGGAACCGCCGTGCGCGTGCAGGTCAACATCGCCAACCCTTCCGACGTCGATGGCATCGACATCTCGACCTGCGACGGCGTCGGGCTGATGCGGACGGAGTTCCTGTTCGGCAAGGCGCTGCCGGACGAGGAGATGCAGTATCATGCCTACTGCAAGGTGCTGGAATGGGCAGGCGACAAGCCGGTGACCATCCGCACCGTCGACGCCGGCGGCGACAAGCCGGTTGCCGGCTTCACCGTCGAGGAGACCAACCCCTTTCTCGGCCTGCGCGGCATCCGGCTGTCGCTCAAGCGGCGCGACATTTTCCGGGTGCAGATCAGGGCATTGCTGCGCGCCGCCATCCACGGCAATCTAAAGGTCATGTTTCCGATGATCGCCACGCCCGAGGAATACAGCAAGGCCGCCGCGCTGTTCACGGAGGAGCAGGCGAGCCTTGCCGCGCGCGGCGTCGCGCACACGATGCCGCCGCTCGGCATTATGGTCGAGGTGCCTTCTGTGGCGATTGCGCCGGAAGCTTTCGCAAACGTCGCCTTCTTCTCGATCGGCTCCAACGACCTGACGCAATATGTGATGGCGGCGGCCCGAGACAATGCCGCCGTCGCCTACCTCAACTCGGTTCGGCATCCGGCGGTTCTTAGGTTGTTAGAAGCGGTGGTGCGCTTCGGACGGGAGAAGGGGATTCCGGTGAGCCTGTGCGGCGATGCGGGCGGCGATCCGGCCGCCATTCCGGCACTGATCGAGGCAGGCCTGCGCGACCTTTCGGTCGCCCCAGCACAACTCGCCATGGCCAAGGCGGCCATCGCTGAAGTCCCGGTCTAGGCGGCGTGGCGAAGATGGAGAAGCTACCCGAAGCGAACTCCGAAGAGGCGATCCGCGCCTACAAGACGATCCTGTCGCTGGTTATCGACCAGCGGCCGTCCGGTATGCGACAGCGGCTCGCCGATGCGCTCGGCAAGCATCGCAGCTTCGTCACACAGATCTCCAGCCCGGCCTATTCGATCCCGATCCCCTCAAAACATTTGCCGGCTATCTTTTCCGTGTGTCATTTCAGCCCGGCCGAGCGCGACCAGTTCCTCGCCGCCTATCATCAGGCGCATCCCGGCAAGATGTCGGCGGCTTCCGGGCCGCGCAAGACACGCCATGTCTCGCTCATCGTGCCGGATTTCGGCGACGACAAGCAGAATGCGGCACTCGACCGGGCGATCAACGAATTCATCCAGAAGATCACCAGCATCGCCGGCAAGGGCAGCGGCTAAACTGAGCAATTCCAGGAAAAGTGTGCCGCGGTTTTCCGTTCGGAATTGCGTACAAATTCGAGACTGTTCCGGGAGGACAGCCATGAAGAAATTCATCAACGCAGTAGACACGGTGCTGACCGAGAGCCTTGACGGCTTCGTCGCCGCCCATTCGGATATCCTTATGCTGGGCGATGACCACAAATTCGTCCGCCGCAAGGTGCTGAAGCCCGGCAAGGTGGCGCTGATCTCGGGCGGCGGCTCCGGCCACGAGCCGCTGCATGGCGGGCTGGTCGGGCACGGCATGCTGGACGCCGCCTGCCCCGGCCAGGTGTTCACCTCGCCGACACCCGACCAGATGATTGCCGCCGTGCAGGCCGTCGACACCGGCGCCGGCTGCCTGTTCATCGTCAAGAACTACGAAGGCGACGTGATGAATTTCGACATGGCTGCAGAAATGTCGGAGGGCGTCATGCAGGTGGTGACCAATGACGACGTCGCGGTCGAGAACTCGTCCTACACCACCGGCCGGCGCGGCGTCGCCGGCACGCTGGTGGTGGAGAAGATGGTCGGCGCGGCGGCCGAGCAAGGCATGGCGCTGAACGAGCTCAAGGCGCTCGGCGAACGCGTCAACGGCGCGACGCGCTCGATGGGCGTGGCGCTGACCAGTTGCACGGTGCCGGCGGCGGGCAGGCCCACCTTCGAAATGGGTGACGGCGAGATGGAGTTCGGTGTCGGCATCCATGGCGAGCCCGGAAGGCGGCGCGACACGCTGAAGAGTGCCGATGCCATCGCCGAGGAGGTTTGCACAGCCATCGCCGGCGACCTCGGCGAGCGGGCAAAAGGGCCGGCGCTGCTTTTCGTCAACGGCTTCGGCGGCACGCCGTCGATGGAGCTCTATCTGATGTACAACAGCGCCCGCAAAATCTTCGGGAAGAGCGGCGTGACGGTGACCCGCTCGCTGGTCGGCTCCTACGTGACATCGCTCGACATGGCCGGCTGCTCGATCACGCTGACCTTGCTCAACGACGAGATGACGGCATTGTGGGACGCGCCGGTGCACACGGCGGCGCTACGCTGGGGACTTTAACGCTGGGTTTCTGCCCTCGCCAGATCAAATCCCAGTCGAAGCTGTTGCTGCGCTGGCTTCCCAGGCGCTTTTCTGCAACCTTGTCGCAACATTGTTTTCCAATGCGCAAACACCGACCGGGTTGATGCTGCCACCACTTGCGCCCGCCGACGAGAGACTGCTGCTCACCTATGCTGACCCCGAGGCAGAGCTGGCCGTAGCTTCCACGGCAAGAAGCCTGTTGGCGCTGCTCGACAATGCCGAGTTCCACGGCGTGCTGCCGATCATGCTGCGCAAACTGCGGGAAACAGGCGATGCGCATCTGCCCCAGGATGCTGACCTGCAAGCGAGATTGGCCGAACTGCGCGAGGCATCGACGCTGGTCACCGGCCAGTCCATGCTGCTGCAATATCATGGCGAGCGCATCATGAAGGCGCTTGCGGCGAAGGCCATTCCGGCTCGGATCGTCAAGGGGCCGGTGTTCGCGCGCAAGCTCTACAAACATGTCTCGGACCGGCCCTTCACCGACATCGACATCCTGGTCGAGCCAGCCAGCATCAACGAGGCCAACCGGGTGATCGCCGCCTCCGGCTTCGAGCTCTGCAGCGGCGAAGCCCATTCGCACGACCTGCAGGAGTTCAAATGGCTGGAGAAGGAGAATTCCAGCCTGCTGATCGAGCTGCACGGCAATCTGGTTCATGATTCCGGCATGCGGCGGCGGCTGTCGCTGGGTTTTCGCGACTTGCAGGCCATCGACGGCGACGGAACCGACACGCCGGCGGCGCTGCTGACCATCGCCATCGTGCATGCGGCCGGTGGACACAAGTTCCACCGGCTGCAGCTCTGTGTCGACGTGCTGCAAGGCGTGCGGGCGTTGCAGTCGGCGGCGGCCGAAGCGCGGCTGCTGGATGCCGCGCGCATGACCGGCATCGAGCTCGAACTGGCGACCGTGCTCGACGTGACCGGCAGGCTTTTCGACGAGGCGCGCGCCCTCGACCTTGCCAACCGGGTCAAGCCCGACCTCGGCATCCGGCTCGCCAGGCGACTGATTACCCGCGAGACGCTGCTCGGCGTCAATTCAAGGGACAAGATGCGCTCGCGGCTGCGCCGCGACGCGTTCCGCTGGATCCAGCGGCTAGCGAGGCCGAGGCCGTATCGTGGCTGATCACACAGCAGCCCCGGACAGACCCATCTCGGCCGTCTTCATCATCGAAATAACGCCGATCACGGCCCCGATGCTCGCCGGCTGGCTGGAGAAAGGCCATCACATCGCCGCGCTTGTCGTGCCTGGTCCGCGGCCCGGCAAACAGTCGAGCTTCAGCACCTGGCGGCGGCGGCGCAAACGCAAGCTCGTGCTGAAGCGGCATCTTATCCCCACCGAGGTGCCGCTGATCGAATTCAGCCGCCCGTACGACTGGGCCGCGCTTGGCCAGCGCCTTGCCGGCTTCCACGCCGATGTCCTCATCACGTTCGGGTTTCTCACGCTTATTCCCGAGACCTTGCTGAAGCTGTTCGCGAAAGGCGGACTGAACCTGCATCCGGCGCTGCTGCCCAACTACAAGGGCCCGCATCCGATCGCGCGGCTCGTCGTCGACGAGCAGTATGAGGCGCATGGCGGGGTGAGCCTGCACAAGATGACGTCGGGCTTCGACGAGGGCGACATCCTGGCGCAGATCGCATTCTCTCCTGGCGATTGGCACTCGACGGCGACGCTGTCGCGGGCACTGGCCAGCGGGATGAAATTGCTGGTGGCGGAGGCCGCGCCCGATCACTGCGCCGGCAGGCTCGAAGGCGTGCGGCAGCCGGAAGGGAACTTCACCTGGGCGCAACTCGGCCGCAAGCCGGTGGTGGTCGGCAGTCAATGGTCGAGCGCCCATATTGCCAGGATCTGGCGCGTGGTCGGGCGTGGCGTTGCGCTCCATGTGCCGATAAACGGGAAGCTGGCCCGGCTGGCGTACCCCATCCGCAGGCTCGGCCCGGCGACTGGCGAACCGCCGGCAAGGCGGTGGGGGATGATCGAATTCGATTGTGCCGACGGCCGCATCGCGCATCTTGCCTATAATGGTTTCGCGCGTCAGCTGACGCGCTGGCAGCGCGCGTTCGGCCGACTGCGGCTCGGGCAGAAGTCCTTCGAAATGCGCCGCTTTGGCGAGCGCGCCGAAGGCCCGCGGTGAATCAGGCGAGCGCCAGCGCGGACCGGATCAACCGCGCCGCATCGGCAGGTCGCGCGCCGACCTCCAGGGTAAAGGTCGGCACCGTCGTGACCAGTTTGGCGATCGTCGCCAGTCGGTGTTTTTGCAGTGGCAGCAGGCCGGTCATGCCGGTCCTGACATTGTCGGCGGCCAGCGCGACCATGGCGTCGGTCCTGGCCATGGGATTGAGCCTGCTCTCGCCGTCGGCCGAGCGGGCAAGATGAAGCAGCGCCGAGACCGGCCTGGCGACCACGCTTTCGACGCGCAGGATCTGGCCGAGGCGCTCGAGCGACACGGCCTGTTCGCCATTGCGGTCCCACGACGGGCCGAGGCAGGGCGAGACGAGAGGGACAAGTTCGGCTGTCTTGCGGTGGATCTTCACATGGCGAGGCAGGCCCCAGGCCGCGGCTTTGTCCGGCGCCACATCGAGGATCATGGAATCGTCCGCGCAGAGGCCGAAGCCTTGCGAAGCCAGCGCCAGCGAGGTCGTGGTCTTGCCGGTGCCGCTCGGGGCGTGGATGAGGACCACGGCGTCGCTCCCCGGCAGCGTCAGGCCGGCGGTGTGCAGCATATACTGCCCACCCGCGTCGAGCGCGGCATCAAGCACCAGCATCCACGCCGTCCAGGTGATCCTGACACCGGGGCGCGTGCGGATTTCGGCCCGGCGCTCGCCGGCACGGATGGAAAGCGTCTGGCGGCCGGGAAACACCAGGTGAAGGACGTCGCCGCCATCGATCATCCGGCAATGGCCGTCCTCGGGCACCTCGCCGTCGAAGGCGAGCGTCCCCTCGGGCGTCTCGGAAAGCGATTGCGTCTCGATGATGTCGATGCGAAAGCCGGCTTCGACGGGTTCGGCGGCGCTCAGGCCCGCGAGCATCCTATCGAGATCGCGCCAGAGCTCGGCGCGTTCGGCCGAAATGGCGACGATCTGGCCGTTAAGGGCGTAGCTTATGGACGCGGTCAAGCGGCACGCGCCTTTCCAGATTCGGCATGATGGCGATAGATCTCCACCATGCCGGGGAGGCTATCGCTTACCACCGGCCGGCCATCGAGACAGACCCAGCAATGCGCCGACAGGCGCGGCGCGTGCATCGACTGCGGATCGACACCAAAGCGCAGGTCCGGGTCGAAGCCAGCGAGACGCAGGAAGCGATGGGCGAGCAGGCCCTCCCTCAGGCATCTTCGATCACGCATCAGCCAGGGATGCCTGACCGCACGGTTGACGCTGGCGACGATGTAGGAGGACGGCAGGCCGCGATAGGGTGTCGGCGATGTCAGCGGTGCCCATTTCAACACCGCTTCGAAATCGCGCTTGCCGACGAGGGCCGGCATCAGCCGCGCGCTGATCCACAGATGGGCGCGAAACAACACCCGCAGCAGCCCGTCAGCCATCATGCACCCGGGTCGGCTAGGATACCTTCCGCCACCAACTCAGCGGCAAGCGCCGCCATGTCCTGGTCGAGCATGGCCTTGTCGACCTCGAACTCGTCGGACAGCAGATTGACAATCTGGTCGAGGTTGCGGGCGCCGTCGACCTTGTCGAGAAAGGCTTCAGTAGTGCCGTTGCAAGTATAGAGCTGGCCGCTGCGCGCCAGAAGCACGACCGCACCATCACCGACATGCTGCACAGATGCATCGTCGGCCAGCCGCAGAACCATTCCAGATGCGATTTCAGCCATGGGGCCTCCAGTCCATGCAAGAATGCTGGAGAGCCATTAGCGCGGCAGGACGATGCTGTCCATCGTCCTGACGCCCAGGCGACGACGGGCTTCGGCCCGACTGGTGCGGGAAATCACCCGCGTGAAGTCTGCGTCGCGGCGGTCACGGCGGATAGTTTCTCGCGCTTGCTCGATACCGGCTTTTCGCAGGCCTTCTTCACGGACGAAAACGGGGGGTGTTGCCTTCTTTCCCTTAAGTAAGCTATGGAATCGCCGGCGTTTGGGGAGAGGGTGACGAGTATGCGTTACAATTGGGATCGCGCGCCGACGGCATTCGAACGCCACCGGAAGGCTCTTGCGGCTGCGATATTGATCGCCGGCGGCGTCGGGTTGATGCTCGCGGCCTTGCCGCTTTAAGCCGGCAAACAGTGCGGACAGGCAGGAACGGTGCCGTGGCACCGTCGGCAGGGTTTGCATGCCCCGGCCGGGCCGGCGTTGTTCAGCGCGCCCGGCCTGTCACCGCGATGAAGCGGCGGTCGCGGCCTTCGAAGCCCTGGCTGAAGCGCTGGACCAGCACGGCAATCACCGCTGGCTTGCCCTCGGGCGCAAATTCGTAGGCCTCCGACAGGGAGTAGGAGGTCGGGCAGTTCCGCGAGTCCGACACCGCCTTGTCGTCATGCAATATCTTCAGCGGCTTGCCGTCCTTTCCCTGCAACGTCAGCCGGAAGCCGAGCGGCTTGCCGGATATGTCGCCATTTTGCTGCGTCTCGAAGCTCGCCGAGCAGTCCGCCGTGCTCGCGGCCTGGCCCAACGCATGGCGGGCAGCTATCAGCATGCCATGGTGCCGGATATTTGCGGCCGAGACGAGATCGGCCATCGACGAATTTCGGGGAAGACATGGCCGGCAGGAAGAGCATAGGCTATTCGAGGACGGCAAATTTCCTGGGGAGGAAGCTGGATGGCGTCACGCTACCACGAGGTCTATGAGGGCTGGAAACGCGATCCGGAGCAATTCTGGGCGGACGCGGCGAAAGCCATCGACTGGTTCTCCCCCTATGAGCGCGTCTTCGATGCCGAGGCCGGCGTCTATGGCCGCTGGTTCACCGGCGCCTCCTGCAACACCTGCTTCAACGCCATCGACCGCCATGTCGCCAGCGGCCGCGCCGAGCAGGTGGCGCTGATCCACGACAGCGCGATCACCGGCACGATCAGGAAATTCACCTATGTCGAGCTGAAGCGCGAAGTGATCGCACTCGCCTCGGTGCTGAAGAACCGCGGCATCGGCAAGGGCGACCGCGTCATCATCTACATGCCGATGGTGGCGGAAGCGGCCTTCGCCATGCTCGCCTGCTCGCGCATCGGCGCCGTGCATTCGGTGGTCTTCGGCGGCTTCGCCTCGCATGAACTCGCCACCCGCATCGACGACGCCAAGCCGAAGCTGATCATCTCGGCATCCTGCGGCCTGGAGCCCGGACGCACCGTCGCCTACAAGCCGCTGCTCGACAAAGCGATCGAGCTCTCCAGGCACAAGCCTGACGCTTGCCTGATCCTGCAGCGCGAGCAGTTGCGCTGCGAGCTGAAGGACCATTACGACATCGATTATGCCGACGCGGTTGCGCGCGAGCGGGCCGCCGGGGCCAATGTCGACTGCGTTCCGGTGCTGGCCACGGACCCGCTCTATATCATCTATACGTCGGGCACGACCGGCCAGCCGAAGGGCATCGTGCGCGACAATGGCGGCCACATGGTCGCCTTGAAATGGACGATGGAGAACGAGTTCGGCGTCAAGCCGGGCGAAGTGTTCTGGGCGGCTTCCGACGTCGGCTGGGTGGTCGGCCATTCCTACATCGTCTACGGCCCGCTGCTGCATGGCGCAACCAGCGTGCTGTTTGAGGGCAAGCCGGTCGGCACGCCGGACGCCGGCACCTACTGGCGGGTGATCTCGCAGCATGGCGTGGTGGCGCTGTTTACCGCGCCGACCGCCTTCCGCGCCATCAAGGGACAGGACCCGCGCGGCGAATTCGTGCCGAGTTACGATCTGTCGAAATTCCGCACGTTGTTTCTCGCCGGCGAGCGCGCCGACCCGGAAACCATCAAATGGGCCGAGCAGAAGCTCGCCGTGCCGGTGATCGACCACTGGTGGCAGACCGAGACCGGCTCGCCGATGACCATCAACCCGGCCGGCCTTGGGCTCTTGCCGGTGAAATACGGATCGCCCGGCGTGCCGATGCCGGGCTACGATATTCGCGTGCTCGACGATGCCGGCCATGAAGTGGCCCGCGGCACGCTCGGCAATGTCGTGGTCAAGCTGCCCTTGCCGGCCGGCTGCCTGCCAACGCTGTGGAACGCCGACGCCCGCTTCCGCCAGGCCTATCTCGAGGAGTTCCCAGGCTTCTACAAGACGGCCGACGCCGGCATGATCGACGAGGATGGCTATCTCTATGTCATGGCCCGCACCGACGACATCATCAATGTCGCCGGCCATCGGCTATCGACTGGAGCGATGGAGGAAGTGCTTGCCGCGCATCCCGACGTCGCCGAATGCGCCGTCATCGGCATCGCCGACGCGATGAAAGGCCAGGTGCCACTTGGCTTCGTCGTACTCAACGCCGGCGTTTCGCGCGACATCGGCCTCATCGAAAGCGAGGTGGTAGGACTTGTGCGCGAGCGCATCGGCCCGGTCGCCGCCTTCAGGACGGTGGTGACGATCAAGCGCCTGCCCAAGACGCGCTCCGGCAAGATCCTGCGCGGCACCATGCAGAAGATCGCCGACAAGGAAGATTGGACCATGCCGGCGACCATCGACGATCCGGCCATCCTCGACGAGATCACCGCGGCGCTCAAGGGACGCGGCATCGGGGTGTAGCCGGGCATGCATGGTCGCTCGCGCGCCCGATCTTTTGTTGCGCAACGCAGAAAACCACCTTTGGCGGCGTCGATATCCTGCGGTTCCTGGCCGCCGTGCTGGTGATGCTCTGTCACTACGGCTACCGGCTCAAGGCGGCTCAACTTCAGGTTTCCCGCGCCTGAAGTGACGAGCCCGTGGTAATTCCGGCCAAGCATGATATCGAGGCTTCATGCGTGCCGTGTGACATGCTCCCGAAACCCCATGCGAGCATCGAGCCTCATTCCGTGAGCCTGTTCCAGCGATCGAGACGACCCCGGACCGCGCCGCGCGATCGTCTGGAATTGGAAATGCAGGACACGGTCGTCTATGCGATCGGCGATGTGCACGGCTGCTACAAGGAGCTGCGGTCGCTGGAACAAAAGATCCTGCTGGACGCGTTGCCCTTTCGCGGGCGCAAGATCATCATCATGCTTGGCGACTATGTCGACCGCGGCCCGAACTCGAGACGCGTCCTCGATCATCTCATCGCGCCGGCGCCGCAAGGCTTCCTGCGCGTCTGCCTGGCGGGAAACCACGAGGTCGCCATGCTTGGCTATCTCGACGGGCATCTGTCGCGGGAACTTTGGCTGGCGATCGGCGGACTCGAGACGCTCTATTCCTATGGCGTCGACCCGGCACGCCTTGGCGACCTTTACGGCTCAAGCGAGGAGGTCGACCGGCGCATCCGTGCCGCCATTCCCGCCGGCCATGTCAGCTTCTTGCGCACGCTGCCGGTCATGGTCTGCTCGCGCAAGTTCGTCTTCGTCCACGCCGGCATCCGGCCGGGCATCGACCTCGTCGAGCAGGACGAGGACGACCTGCTCAACATCCGCTCGGAATTCTTCGAGAAGGCCCATATCCTCGACCGCTGGGTGGTGCATGGACACACGATCGTGGATGTGCCGAAGTTCGAAGGGCACCGGCTCGGCATCGATACCGGCGCCTTCCGGAGCGGGCGGCTGACCGCGGTCAGGATCGTCGGCAAGCACGGCAAGCTGCTGTCTTCGGCGAGTTAAGGAAGAGCACAGCGTCGCCGCTCTCAGATCGGCGCAAGCTCGGCCTCGGCGGCGGCGCCATAGGACAGCAAGTCGCCCTGCCATTTGCTGCGCTTGAGGAACTGTTCCCAGGTCAGCGCATTCGGATCGATCTTCCGACTCCAGGTCAGATCGCGCCCGGGAGCGTAGTAGCCATATTCGACGGCATATTCGACCATGCCCACCAATTCGCGCACGAGATGCTCGTTGCCGGCGAAACCCGGAAAATGGCGCAATAAGTCTTCGCGCGAGTATGCAGAGGCGTAGCGCGCGCGCTTGCCGGTGACGCGCACAAACGTGTCCACCATTTGCTGCGCCGAGATAAACTCGCCGATCACGGGCAGCGCCTCCCCGGCGTATCGCGCGGGGTGATCGAAGATCTCGCGCACCGCTGGACCGGCCGCAGTGAGCGGGTCGCAGAACGGCACGGGGATGTCCGGAGGCAAGTATATGGCGAAATCTATGCCGTCCTCCACACCTTGCGGCACGTAGTATTCCAGGAAGTTGGTGTAATAAAACGCCAAGTATACAAACGAGCTGCGAATGGGTAAGCTGCGGATGTAATCCTCTACCTTCGCCTTGTCCGTGAAATGCGGTGCCCACTTGGTGCCGCCGGTGATCGCTTCGACATTTTCGAGCCCGCTGAAAACCACGTGTTCGACACCAGCGGCCACTGCCGCGTCGGCCAACTCCTTTCCGAGGTTGAGTTCGGGTTCCGCCGGCGGCACCTTGACGATCGGCGGCGTCATCAAGAACGCCCCGGCCGAACCTTTCAGTGCTTCGGTCAGTTCGGCCTGCCGGCCGAGTTCCAGGGGCGCCACCACGACCTCGGCCCCTTTCTTCGCCAAGGCTTGCGCTGGTTGGCTGTCGAGACGGCGAGTCAGCGCGCGCACGCGGTAGCGTCCACTGTCGAGCAGGGACTTGGCGACGCTGCGACCCTGCTTGCTCGAGGCCCCGACAACGGTGATCAGGGGTTTGGAGGTATCGATCTGGCTCATGCTGATTATATCCCGGCTTGAGGGCGAAATCGCTTCGGCCCCGGACAGACGACCACGCCTGGCCGCCGAAAAGCGTGCCGCGACGTTTGGCTTCAGCAAGAGTCTCGGACGCTTCGACGTATTTTTGAAATCGCATAAGTTATCGGCTACTATCCATTCCATGGATACCAAACGCCTTGATCTCAATCTGTTGGTTACGCTGGAGACGCTGCTGATCGAGCGCAACGTCACGAAGGCGGCTGCCCGACTGCATCTAAGCCAGCCAGCGGTAAGCGCCCAGTTGAACCGCCTCAGACAAGAGTTCGACGACCAACTGCTGATTCCCGCCCAGCGAGGGATGACGCCGACGGCCAAAGCAATGGAACTGCTCGACCCGTTGCGCCAAACCCTTGATCAGGTTCGCGCCACGCTCAGCTCGCATCGGAACTTCAATCCGGCGAAGGCCAGGCTGATCTTCGCGATTGCCTGTACGGACTATCTGCAAGCCGCGATAGTCAAGCCGCTTGTCGTGGAGCTCAGGACGCTAGCACCGGGCGTTCGCGTTGCGATACGCAATCTGGACCTGCCGCAACTGGAAGCGCAGATGGCGCGCGGTGATGTGGATTTGGCACTGATGACACCGCAGGAGGCCCCGCAAGGTCTTCGCCCTCGACATCTATTCGATGAGCGCTACGTGCTTATCGGCCGCAAGAAGCATCCGCGGCTGCGGGAAGGAATCACGGTCGCTGAATTTGCCGAGTTGGAGCAAGTGGTCGTGTCCCTGGAAGGCGGCGGCTTCGCGACACCGGTAGACAGTGCTTTGGCCGCTCTCGGACATAAGCGTAATGTCGTGCTCTCCGCGGCTTCGTTCCTGTTCGTCCCCGAGATCGTGTCTCGCTCGGACTTCGTCGCGCTGGTCCCGGAACGGCTGGTGCGTGATTGCGCGGACAAGCTTGACGTGATGGACTGTCCGTTTCCCGTTGAAGGCTTTGCGGTGGGAATGGTGTGGCATGAGCGCAGCCACGGACACAGCGGCCAGCGCTGGATCCGTGAGACCGTAGTCTCGCTTGTCGCGCATGAATCCTCGTCTCGGGCGCGCCATGGTTACGGCTAGACCGGTTCGGCGTTCATGGAAACGCCGAACCGCTCTGTCTCTTTGGCGCGATTTCGGACGGAAAACCGTCCACGCTTTTTCAGGAATTGCGTCACGCAGCCTGTTTGGTGCGCGCCTCCGACTTCTCCAGATAATAGGTCGAATAGCGGTCGAAGAATTTCTCGGAGCCACCGAGCGATCCGTATTTCGCGAGCCGCTTCAAATCGACCTTGTTGAGCACGGCGCCAATGATCTTGTTGGCGACGTAGGGCTCCGATTCCAGCATCGAGCGCACCATCGCGCGCGGCGTGCGGCCCCATTCGGTGACCAGCACGAATCCGTCGACGAGCGGCGCGAAGGCCTTGGCGTCAACCACCGGACCCAGCGGCGGCAGGTCAACGACGATGTATTCGAACGTCTCCTTGGCGTTGTCGATGAAGCGGCGCATGCCGGCCGAGGAGAGCAGCTCGCTGGTGTGCGAGAACTGGCCGCGCAGCACGGCCGGGATGATCGCGAGCTTCGTCTGCCGGTCGACCTTGCCGACCGACTGCCAGGTCTGGCCGCTGACCACCGCTTCCATCAGCCCTTGCTCGGTTTCCATGCCAAGGCTGCGGCTGAGCCCGGGATTGCGCAGATCGCCATCGATCAGCAGCGTCCTGGCGCCGTTGGCGGCCAGCAGCCCCGCCAGGTTCGCCGCCACCGTCGACTTGCCCTCGCCGGGCAGAAGCGAGATCACGCCGATGACGCGGCTGCTCTGACCTTCCATGACCACGTCGAAGGCGATCTTGGCGTTGCGGAGCGTTTCGGCGAACATCGATGCCGGCGCGTCGATGCTGACCCGCATTCGCGCCCGCTTTTCCGCCGCCGAGAGG